>JAKBCB010000122.1 GCA_021808185.1 Pseudomonadota bacterium | reverse complement strand
GACACTGACCCGCCAAACGACCTCCGTGCGCGAATCGGGCACCATGGAGATGCCGACATCCGCAGCCGTCGCCGCGCTCGCGCCCACCACCGCCCAGCCCATCGCGGTGAGCGGCCCGGCGGAAGCGATCCCGGTGCCGACGACATCGGCAAGCCCCGCCGCCGTCAGAATGCCGCCCGGATAGGAAACGCCGGAGCCCCAGTGGACCAGGTCGACCCCCACATTGAGCACGGTCGCGTCAATCGGCGAGCGCGCGATTTGTAGGTTGCGAAGTAGCAACTCCCGCTCAATGGATTGTCGGATCACTTCGAGGAAGGTCGAGCCCTGCGCTGTCACGTTGACAAAGTAGGGTCCGGGGAATGGGATGCGGCCCGGTGGAGGCGGCTGCAAAGGCCGTACCGGCGCGGGAATGAACCCTTGCGCCGCCATGCTATCGACCATGCGCGCAGCGGACGCCTCCCAGTCACGAATGTTGCTGGCGCTCTCCTGGAGGGCCGGCGGCTTCGGATTAGCCCCAGGCTCCGTACAGGCGACAAGGGTCGTTGCCACAACGACGGCCGCAACCATGCTTAATGCTTGACGGGTGGCCTTCATTGGGTCCGCAGCTTCTTCTAAGTTACCTCGTTTCATACGCTATCCCTCCGATTCGCAAGCACTTATCGGCGGGCTGCGCGAAACATCCTTCACCTGCCGCGCGCAAGAATGACGACGCGTGGATAAATGTTTGTGAATCGGCATATGTGGCCTCGCTCAGGCGGTCGCGTTCACCTGCAACTCGCCCAGATACGCCTCTCGGATCGAAGGGTTCTCCCGCAATTCCGCCGCCGTGCCGTTCAGCACGACCACGCCGGTTTGCAGCACATAGGCGCGGTGGGCGATCGACAGAGCCATCGCGGCGTTCTGTTCCACCATGAAAATGGTGGTGCCCTGCCGGTTGATCTCCTGGATGATGTCGAACACTTGCTCGACGTACAGCGGCGAGAGGCCCATCGACGGCTCGTCCATGCAGATCAGCCGGGGGCGGGCCATCAGCGCGCGGCCGATCGCCACCATCTGCTGCTCCCCGCCCGAAAGCGTGCCGGCGAGTTGGGCGCGGCGCTCCTTCACGCGCGGGAACAGGCTGTACACCCGCTCCAGATCCTCGTTGAACTCGGGGCCGGGCTTGCGCGTGTAGGCGCCCATCTCCAGGTTCTCGAACACGGTCATGCGCGGGAACAGCCGCCGCGCCTCCAGCACCGGGGCGATGCCGCGCTTGACGCGGGCGCTGGTGGACAGTTTCTCGATCGCCTCGCCGTCGAACACGACCGAGCCACGGGTCGGGCGCACCACGCCCATGATGGTCTTCATCGTGGTGGACTTGCCGCAGGCGTTGCCGCCGAGCAGCGAGACGATCTCGCCACGGCGGATCGAATAATTCACGTCCTTCAGGACGTGCAGATCGCCATAGTATGTGTTCACGTCGCGGAATTCGAGCAGCAGGTCGTCGCCCGGTCCGGTGGTTTCACGCGGCATGGGCGGCCTCCGTCGCGGCGCGGCCGAGATAGGCGCGCAAGACATCCTCGTTGCGCCGCACCTCGTCCGGCTTGCCCTCCACCAGCTTCTCGCCGTGGTCGAGCACCACGACGGTGTCGGCCAGCCGCGTGACCACATCGAGCTTGTGCTCGATGATGAGGATGGTGAGGCCCTGCTTGTGCAGGCTGTCGATCTGTTCCGCCAGCTCCAGCGTTTCCGCTGGATTCATCCCGGCGGTCGGCTCGTCCAGCAGCAGGATTTTCGGTCGTGTGGCCAGGGCGCGGGCGATCTCGACGCGCCGCCGGTTGGCGTAGGAGAGCGCGGACACCACCTGCGTCAGGCGCGGCGCGAGGCGGTTGCCGAACAGCGCGATGATGTCGAGCGCCCGTACCTGCGCGGCCTTTTCCTCCGCCCGTGCCGCGGGCAGGCGCAGCACCGCGCCGAGCAGCCCGGTGCGCAGCCGCGCGTGCTGGCCGATCATCACGTTGTCGATCACCTGCAAATTCGCGAACAGGCGGATGTTCTGGAAGGTGCGCGCGATGCCGAGCCGCAGGATTTCGTACGGCTTCAGGCCGAGCACCTCCGCGCCATCGAACCGGATGCTGCCGCCATCGGCCGGGACAAGCCCGGTGATGACGTTGAACAGCGTGGACTTGCCCGATCCGTTCGGTCCGATCACCGCGACCACGCCGCCGGCCGGCACGGCGATATCGACCTTGTTGAGCGCCACCAGACCGCCGAAGCGCACCGTCACCCCGCGCACCTCCAGCAGGTTGCCGGATTGGCGCGGCAGGTCGCCCAGCACCTTCGCCGTCGCCGCCGGCTCGAACCCGCCGCGCCGCACGCCCTGCACGTTCTGCGCCTCGAAACTCAGCGCGTGCTGCTTGCGTGTCGCCGGTATCAGCCCGTCGCGGCGATACAGCATCATCACCACCAGGATGATGCCGAAGATCAACTCGGTGGAGCGGGCGAAATCCACCTGTTGCAGCCACGCGTTGTCGAGCGATGCGCCGATGGCGTGCGCCCATTGCGTCAGGCTCGGCAGGAACCAGGATTGCAGCAGCGACAGCACCGCCGCCCCGGCGACCACGCCCCAGACGCTGCCCATGCCGCCGAACACCACCATCACCAGGATCATCACCGAGACCGGGAAGCCGAACATGTCCGGTGTCGCGGTCTGCAACTTGGCGACGAAGAACACGCCCGTCATGCCGGCGAAGGCCGCACCGATGGCAAACGCCATCAGCTTGGTCTTGACATGATCCACCCCCATCGCCCCGGCCGCCGTCTCGTCCTCGCGGATCGCCATCCAGGCGCGCCCGATGCGCGAATCGCGCAGGCGGAAACTGATGAAGATCAGCAGCGCGGTCAGCAGCAGCCCGACATAGTAGTACGGCGTCGGATCGACGCGGAAATTGAACCCGAACAGCGTCGGCGCCATCACGCCATTGAGGCCGGCGGCGCCATTGGTCACATACGGCACGTTGCGAAACACGATCGGCACGATCTCGCCGAAGCCGAGCGTGACGATGGCGAGGTAGTCGCCGCGCAGCCGCAGCGTCGGCAGGCCGAACAGCACGCCGCACGCCGCCGCGATCACCGCCGCGAGCGGCAGGGCGATCCAGAACGACAGCGTGAAATGCACCAGATCGCCGGCTTCCTGGTGGTATTTCTGCACCAGGCCGAGCATCGCGAACGGCTCCCAGAACGAGGACCAAGGCGGCAGCACCTGGAAGGCGGTCAGCACGCCGTAGGTGTAGGCGCCGATGGCGAAGAACGCGGCGTAGCCGAGATCGAGCAGCCCCGCGAAGCCGACGACGATGTTCAGGCCCAGCGCCAGCGTCGCATACGCCAGCGCGTTGGCGATGCTGTCCACGTCGTCGTCGCCGATGTCCCAGTCCAGACCCAGGCCGTGGAAGGCATTGCCCAGGAACGGGAAGGCGATCAGCACCAGCGTCAGCACCGTCACGATGGCGCGGCGCGCCCGGTCCCGCGCCGTCTCAATGGGGCGCAGCGCCGTCAACATGGTGGAAGTGTTCATCTGCCGTGCTCCCGCTCAGGACTTGTTCGGCGCGACCCGGCCCAGCAGGCCGGCCGGCTTGAACACGAGCACCAGCACCAGGATCGAGAAGATCACCACATCCGCCCATGCGGCCGAGATCCAGTAGCTGCCAAACGCCTCGATCAGCCCGATCAGGATACCGCCGAGCATGGCGCCGGGCACGTTGCCGATGCCGCCCAGCACGGCGGCGGTGAAGGCGCGCAACCCGGCGGTGAAGCCGATCACGTAGCTGGTCAGGTTGTAATACAGGCCGAACATCAACCCCCCGGCGCCGGCCAGCGCCGAGCCCAGGAAGAACGCCGCGATGATGACGCGATCGACCTCGACCCCCATCATCCGCGCGGCCTCCGGGTCCTGCGCCGTCGCGCGCATCGCCTTGCCGATCTTGGTGAACTGCACGAAGTAAGTCAGCCCGCCCATCAGCGCGAGCGAGACCACCCAGATCAGGATTTCGCGCAGCCGCAGCACCGCGCCGCCGATCGCGAAACTGACCGACGGCAGCGGGCTCGGGAAGTTCTTCGCATCGGCGCCGAGGCCGAGCAGCACGAGGTTGAACAGAACATAGGACACGCCGATGGTGGTGATCATCGCCGCCGGCCCCTTCACGTTGCGAAGGGGTTTCAGCGCGATGCGTTCGATGCCGACCCCGAGCAGGCCCGAAGCCAGCATCGTCACCGCGAACGTCGCCAGCAGCACGCCGACCAGCGCGAACCCGGTCAGGGCCGCGCCGTTCGGTGCCACCCCGAGCGCCTCCAGCATCCCCAGGCCGACAAAGCTGCCGACCATGAAGACGTTGAAGTGCGCGAAGTTGATCAGCTCCAGGATGCCATAGACAAGCGTGAACCCAAGCGCCAGCAACGCATACATGGCGCCCAGGCTGGTCCCGTTGATGACCTGCTGCAAATAGACGTCGAAACTCGTCATGCCCCGTTCCCCGGACCGCTCGGTTCAGCCGGTCAGGATTGCGGTGCGACACCGACGTATTTGAACTGGCCATCCACGTCGTCGATCGCGGCCGCCTTGTTCTCGTGCGCCTGGAAGATGGAGATCACCTTGTCCTTGATGTCGCCATTGTCGTCGAACGCCACCATGCCTTGCAGCGTCTTGACGTTGGCGGTGGCCACCGCGTCGCGCACCGCCTCACGCGTGATCGGCTTGCCGCTTTCCTTGACGCGCTTGACCGCGTCGATGATGACCAGCGTGCCGTCATAGGCGGTGATGGTGTAGTCGTCCGGCGCCTTGTTGTACTTCGCCTTGTATTTGGCGATGAACTCGCTCGCCGCCTTGTCTTCCGTCACATGCGGCGAGGCCTGCGTGCCGTACCAGCCCTCGGCCGCCGGATAGCCGGCCGCGGTGAACATCTCGGCCCCGATGATGCCGTCGCCGCCGCCCTTGATGATGGTGTGCGGCAGGATGTCGTAGGCCTGCTTCACCACCTTCACGCCGGCTTGCAGCACGCCGCCGTAGAACAGCGCGTCCGGGTTCATTTCCTTGATCTTGGTGAACACCGCCGTGTAGTCGGCCGCCTTCGGGTCCAGCTTGTCGTGGCCAAGCAGCTTGATGCCCTTCTTCTGCGCCTGCTCCTCGAACGCCTTGGCGATGCCCTCGCCATAGGCGCCGGTGTCGTCGAGCACGTACAGCGTCTTCACCTTCAGCACGTCGGCGTAGTAATTCGCCAGGTACGGCCCCTGGTACGCGTCGGTGGCGACGGTACGGAAGAACACCGGCTTGCCGTTCGGCCGATACTGTGCCGCGTTCGCAGGGTCCGTCATCGCCGGGTTGGTGGCACTTTCGGTAATCATCGCCAGATTCGCCCAGCTCGCGATCGGGATCATCGCTTTCGCGGCACCCGACATCTGCGGCCCGACCTCGCCCATCACCGCCTTGTCGGCGACGAATTTGCGCGCGTTCACCGCCGCCTGCGCCGGATCGTACTGCCCCGCCGTGGCGGTGCCGTCGTCGAGCACGTAGCCCTCGAACTTCACGCCCTTGACGGTCTTGGCCGCGTTGGCTTCGTCGATGGCGAGCATCGCGCCGTTCTTGACCAGTTCGGCCTCGTTGGCGTCACCCCCGGTCAGTGAGGCGTCGATGCCGATCTTGATCACCTGATCGGCGGCGGACGCGGGATGCGACAGCGCGAGCCCGGCGGCAACCGCGAGCGCCGAGGCAGCCATCAATTTGGAACGACGGGTCAGCATGAACTCGCTCTCCTCCTGTCTCTACGGTGGCGCCCGCGCACCACGGGGGGCTGACAATGCCGGTGACATGCCCTGGTGGCAAGCCTGCCTCGCTCGCAACGCATTGGAACATCCGGGCGCCGATCCCCCGCGCGCCAGCGGCCAACGCCGTGCTAGAGGGGCGCGCATGGCCCCTCCCCCGCCCCTTCTCATGCTCCAGGACATCCGCCTCCGCCTCGGCAGCGCGCCGCTGCTCGAAGGCGCGGAACTTTCCGTCTCCCCCGGCGAACGGCTGTGCCTTGTCGGGCGCAACGGCTCGGGCAAATCCACGCTGCTCAAGGTCGCCGCCGGCCTGATCGCGGCCGACGCCGGCAGCCGGTTCGTGCAGCCCGGTGCCACGGTGCGCTATCTGCCGCAGGAGCCGGACCTGTCTGGATTCGCTTCGGTGCTGGCGTATGTCGAGGCCGGCATCGGCCCGGGCGATGACCCGTACCGCGCGCGCTACCTGCTCGAACAGCTCGGCCTGACCGGCGAGGAAACGCCGCGCACGCTCTCGGGCGGCGAGGCGCGGCGGGCGGCGCTGGCGCGCGTGCTGGCGCCCAGCCCCGACATCCTGCTGCTCGACGAGCCGACCAACCATCTGGATTTGCCGGCGATTTCCTGGCTGGAACAGGAACTCGCGTCGCTGCGTTCGGCGCTGGTGCTCATCAGCCACGACCGCCGCCTGCTCGAACGCCTCTCGCGCGCCATCGTGTGGCTGGACCGGGGCCTCACGCGCCGGCTCGACCGCGGCTTCTCGCACTTCGAGGCCTGGCGCGACGAAGTGCTGGAGCAGGAGGAACGCGAGAAGCACAAGCTCGGCCGCAAGATCGTCATGGAGGAAGACTGGCTGCGCTACGGCGTCACCGCGCGGCGCAAGCGCAACCAGAAGCGGCTGGCCAACCTGCATTCGCTGCGCGAGCAGCGCCGGCAGTCGCGCGGTGGCCCTGGCGGCCTCAAACTTGCGGCGGCCGACGCCGAGATCTCCGGCAAGCTGGTCGCCGTCGCCGAGCATGTCAGCAAGGCGTGGGGCGGACGCACGGTGGTGCGCGACCTGTCGATGCGCGTGCTGCGCGGCGACCGGCTGGGCATCGTCGGGCCGAACGGGGCGGGCAAGACCACGCTGCTGCGGCTGCTGACCGGCGACCTCGCGCCCGATTCGGGCGAGGTGAAGCTTGGCGCCTCGCTCAGCCTCGTCTCGCTCGACCAGCGCCGCGAAAGCCTGAATCCGGACGCGACGCTGGCGGACACGCTGACCGGCGGGCATGGCGAGACGGTGGTGGTGAACGGGCAGGCGCGGCACGTCATGTCCTACATGAAGGACTTTCTGTTCGGACCGGAGCAGGCGCGAACAAAAGTCGGTGTACTGTCGGGCGGCGAGCGGGGGCGGCTGGCGCTGGCGGTGGCGCTGGCGCGGCCGGGCAACCTGCTGGTGCTGGACGAGCCGACCAACGATCTGGACCTGGAAACCCTCGACCTGTTGCAGGAACTGCTCTCCGAGCATCCCGGCACGGTAATGCTGGTCAGCCACGACCGCGATTTTCTCGACCGGGTGGCGACATCGGTGGTCGCGGCGGAGGGCGACGGCAAATGGGTTGAATACGCCGGCGGCTATTCCGACATGCTCGTGCAGCGTGGTGGCGCGGACCTTCCACCGGCGGGCGGTGCGACAGGCCCCGCCCCGACCGCCAAGCCCCGGCTCGCGCAGCCCGCGCCCCTGCCCGTAGCGCCTGCGAAAAAACTGTCGTTCAAGGACAAGCACGCATTGGCGACGCTGCCCGCGCGCATGGAGGCGCTACAGGCCGACATCGCCAAGGCGCACAGCGTTCTTGGCGACCCTGGTCTGTACGCCGCCGATCCGGCCCGGTTCACCCGCGTCAGCGAGGCGCTGTCCCGTGCCGAAACGGAACTTGCGGAAGCGGAAGAACGGTGGCTTGAGTTAGAATTGTTACGCGAGGAGGTCGAGGGGCGATGAAGACGATCCTGCGCCTGCTGGCGCTGCTGATGCTGCCCGCGTTGGCTGGCTGTGGCGCCGCGGCCGCGCCATGCCGGGTCAGCTCGGCCTTGCTCGACGCCATCCCGGTGGTCGGCGGCATCGCCGCGGCGCCAACCGACGCCTGCGCCGACGTGATCGACCCGTAGGCGATCAGGGCACCAGCCAGGCCGCGTCCACCGCGGCGCCGGCGAAATCGAATCGCGCGCGTATCTGGCCCAGATGGGTCAGGTGCAGCGCTTCGAGCCGGTCGAAGGCAATCTCCACCACCAGGAACCGGGCGAACCCGAAGGCTTCCGGGGCCTCGTCGTACTGGTTCGGCGACGGGTCGGTCAGTGTCGTGCCCGGCGCTTGCCGCAGCCGATACAGATGCCGCGTCGCCCCGGGCAATCCCTCCCACGCATCCCGCGTCATCGCGTCGCCGGCGCGCAGGCTGGCCTGCCCGCGCAGCCGCAGTTGCAGCCGCCGCATCGGGTCCCAGGCGAGCAGCGCCACCGCCGGGTGTGCCTGGATCTGGGCCACCTTGGTGGAGCGGGCGTCGGTGTGCACGCTCAACCGGCGCGCGCCCGCGTCGAACGAGCGCAGCACCACGGTGCGCACATCCGGCGCGCCCTCGGCCGCGACGGTGGCGAGGGCCACGGTGCGGAACGGCGCCGCCCGGTCCTTGATGGCCGCGGCGAGCAGCCCGAACGCGTCATTCAAAATCTCGTCCAGCGTCACGCCCACCTCGCTCGCCTTAAGTTTGCCACCGATACGAGGATGCACGGCGAGCCGCCAACAGGTAAACGGCTTGTTTCCGTCTGGATTCCCCGCCGCGGCGCGCCACATGATCGGCGGGCAAGGAGGAACCGATGGCGGAAACGATCGCAACCCTGGGTGGCGGCTGCTTCTGGTGTCTGGAGGCGGTGTTCCTGGATCTGCGCGGCGTGACCCGCGTGGTCTCCGGCTACGCGGGCGGGCATGTCGCGGACCCCGGCTACAAGCAGGTGTGCGGCGGCGCCACCGGGCACGCCGAGGTGGTGCAGGTGCATTTCGACGCCGGCGCGCTCGCCTACGAGGATCTGCTGCGGATGTTCTTTGTCGCGCACGATCCCACCACCCCCAACCGGCAAGGCAACGATGTCGGCCCGCAATACCGCAGCATCATCCTCACGCACGACGACGCCCAGCACGCGGCGGCAACCCGCGTGCGCGACGAGATCGCCGCCGCCCGAATCTGGCCCGCGCCCATCGTGACCGAAATCAAGCCGCTGGATGTCTTCTACCCGGCCGAAGCGGAGCATCACGACTATTT
>JAKBCB010000121.1 GCA_021808185.1 Pseudomonadota bacterium | reverse complement strand
CGGCGGCGGCTTCGGCCTAAACCGCCGCCGCAGGCCGGTGGCGGGCGTAGCTCAGTTGGTTAGAGCGCCAGGTTGTGGTCCTGGATGCCGTGGGTTCGAATCCCATCGCTCGCCCCATCGCCATTCCATGCTATGCCGGCACGGCCCATCCCAACGATAAACGGAGGAAACCGTGCCGATCCCGCTTCGCCATGCCGCTGCCGCCGGCGGCGTGCTGGTCGCCCTGGCGTTCGCCGGGCCGGCCGCGCGTGCCGACGACGACGCCTTCGTCAAGCAGGCCAAGGAATTCGTCGCCAAGGTGACGGCGCCGACCGCCGCCTGGAACGGCCCCACCACCGGGCCGCGCGCCCAGCCGGGCAAGCTGGTGATCTACGTCTCCACCGACCAGCGCAACAGCGGCGTGCGCGCCGCCGGCGACGGGGTGGAGGAAGCGGCCGGCGTGATCGGCTGGAAGTTCCGCGCGATCGACGGGCGCGGCACCATGGACGGCGAATTGTCCGGCATCTCGCAGGCGATCGCGCTGAAGCCGGACGGCATCGTGCTCGGCGGCATCGACGCCGCCTCCCATGCCGAGGCGATCGAGCGGGCGGTGCAGGCCGGCATCAAGGTGGTCGGCTGGCATGTCGGGCCGAAGCCGGGGCCGATCGCGAGCCCGCCGGTCGTGTTCAACATCAACACCTAGCCGCCGGAAGTCGGCAAGGCCGCCGCCATGTACGCCGTCGCGGACTCCAACGGCACCGCCGGCGTGGTGATCTTCACCGACAGCATCTACGGCATGGCGGTCGCCAAGTCGGACGCGATGGCGGCGGTGATCAAGCAGTGCAAGGGCTGCACGCTGCTGAGCGTGGAGAACGCGCCGCTGGCCGACACCTCGACGCGCATGTCGCAGCTCACCGCCTCGCTGCTTGCCCGCTACGGCAAGAAGTGGACCTATGCGATGGGCATCAACGACCTGTATTTCGATTTCGAAGCGCCGGCCTTGCAGGCGGCCGGCATCCCGGGCGACGGCTATCCGCGCAACATCTCCGGCGGCGACGGCTCCGCCTCGGCGTTCCAGCGCATCCGCCAGCATGAATACCAGATCGGCACCGCCGCCGATCCGCTGCGGATGCAGGGCTGGCAGTGCATCGACGAGATGAACCGCGCCTTCGCCGGGCAGCCGGCGAGCGGCTACATCCCGCCCGTGCATCTGTTCACCGCGTCCAATATCGGCAGCGACGGCGGGCCGCACGACGTCTATGACCCGGACAACGGCTACCGCGACGAATACCGCAAGATCTGGGGCAAATAAGCGGGCAGGGGGCGGGTCCGCGGACCCGCCCCGGCTTCCGCCCTACCGGGTGGCGGAAAACGCGGTCGGCGTCAGCAACTGGCTGGTGATGTTGGCGATGATCTGCCCGTCGCGCTCGCTGTCGGCGCGCGCCTTCTGCCAGTCCGCGTCATTCTGGAAGGCGGCCCACTTGGTCTCGCGCTCGGCCAGGCTTTCCCAGGCCAGCATGTAGGTCAGCTCGTTGTTGCTTTCGCCGATCAGCGTCGTCCAGAACCCGGCCTGGCGGATGCCGTGGCGTTCCCACAGTTTCAGCGTGTGGTTCTGAAAGCGCGCGGTCAGCGCCGGCAGCCGCCCCGGCAGGCAGCGATAGACGCGCAGTTCGTGGATCATCGGCGTTTCCCTTGATGGCGACCAAGCGCCCCGCGTGCGCCAGCGGCTGCCGGCGGTCAAGCCCGGCGGCGCCGGCGGGCTACTGCCGGGTCGCCACGCTGGACGGCGGCGGGCCGAGCAGCGCGGCGGCGTAGGCCGGCGGATCGAGCACCAGCCGGTGCGCCGCCGCCAAATCGCTTTCCTGCCCCGGCGCGGCCGGGCAGGCGCTGCGGATTTCCAGGATGTCGTTGGGCGACAGCGGCGGGCGAGCCGCGCGGTGGCGTGCCAGCGCGTGTGCCATCGGCTGGATGCCGCGTTCCAGCCGCATCATCTGCCGGGCCAGCGCCGGCGCGCCCAGGCTGGTGCAGACCTGTGGCAGCACGCCGAGGCCCTGCAGCGGCCAGCCCAGCGGGGCCATCACCCGGCTCCAGGTCACCAGCAGCTCGCCGCCGTCGGGCAGGGTGGCGATGGTCTGCACCAGGCCTTTGCCCAGGGTGCTGCTGCCCAGCACCACGGCGCGATGCTGGTCGGCCAGCGCCGCCGCGAGAATCTCCGCCGAGCTGGCGGAAAATCCGTCCACCATCACCACCACCGGCAGCCCGGCCGCCAGATCGACCCCGTGGGCGACGAAGCTGTGCGCGGCGGCCGGGTCGCGGCCCGCGGTGGTCGCCACCACGCCGTCGGCCAGCAGCGTCTCCGCCGCCGCCACCGCCTGGCGCAGCAGGCCGCCGCGATTGCCGCGCAGGTCCAGCACCACCCCGCGCGGCCGGCGCGGGGCGGCGAGCGCATCGGCCAGCGCCTCGGCCATCTGCGCGCCGGTGTCGATGCCGAACGTGCTGACATGCAGGACCAGCACGTCGCCGCGCCGCTCGGCGCTGACCGTGCGCGGCGGCAGCAGCGCGCGCTCGACCGCCACGTCGCGCTTGCCGGCCCGGGCGCTGCGCAGCGTCAGCAGCACCTGCGTCCCCTCCGGCCCGGCGAGCAGCTCGGCCGCCGCGGCAAGGTCCGCACCCGGGACCGCGGTGCCGTCCACCGCCAGCAGCCGGTCCCCCGCGTGCAGCCCGGCTGCCGCGGCCGGGCCGTCGGGGGCCACATCCTGCACCACCACGCCGCCGTTGCGCGCCGCCAGCCGCACGCCGATGCCGGCCAGCCCGTCGCGATGCACCCGGTCGGCATCCGCCTCCGACGGCGGGGCATAGCGCGAATACGGGTCGAGATGGCTGCACAGGGCGCCGAACATCGCCTGCACGATGCCCTGCGTCCCGGCCCGCCGCACCGGCTCGGCGGCATCCCAGCCGGCGCGCGTCAGCGTCGCGACCGCCGCGCCCCAGCCGGTCGCATCGCCGGCGCCCGGCGCGGTCACCGCGGCCAGCGTCTGCCCGGCGAACCCCAGCCGCAGCGCGCCGTCCCGCAGCGCCGGCTGCAACCGGCTGTCCAGCACGGTCAGCCCGCCCAGCGCCCACACCGCGAGGGTGGGGATCGGCTCCGGCTCCAGCAGGCGCGGCGCCATGAAGGTGAAGGCGCTGGCGAACACCTCCGCGACCAGCCGGGGGTTGAGGCTGTGGCCGAGCGAAGCGGGCTCGGCCCGCGCGGTCAGCGGCACCAGCGCCAGCATGGCAAGGACGAGCGCGCGCATCACCGTCCCCGCGGACGTTTCCCCGCCCGTGCGTGCCGGCCGGCGGCGGGGTTGCCCGGCGGTCCGGGCCGATGGGGGCGGTCGGGCACGCCCTGCATGATGTGGAAAATCAGCCCGCCGGTCACCGGACTCGCCTCCGCCAGCCGCACCTCGACTTCCTGCGCGAGCCGGAAGGTCAGGCGCGTGCGGCGGCCTGTCAGCATGGCGGCGGCTTCGTCGTGCATCCAGAAATCGTCCGGCAGGGCCTTCAGCGGGACGAGTCCGCTGGCACCGTTGGACGTTATTGTGACGAAAAGTCCGAACCGGGTCACGCCCGAAATGCGTGCCGCGAACACCGCGCCCACCTTGTCCGCCATGAAGGCGGCGAGGTAGCGGTCGATCGCGTCGCGCTCGGCCATAGCCGCGCGCCGTTCCGTCGTCGTGATGTGTTCGGCGATGTCGGGGAATCGCGCCGCCTCCGCCTCCGTCAGCCCGCCCGGCCCCAGCTTCAGCCCGGCGATCAGCGCGCGATGCACCAGCAGGTCGGCATAGCGCCGGATCGGGCTGGTGAAATGCGCATACCGCGCCAGGGCGAGACCGAAATGGCCGATATTGTCGGGGCTGTAGGCGGCCTGGCTCTGGCTCCTCAGCATCACCTCGTTGACCAGCGGCGCCTGCTCGCTGCCGGCCACCCGCTTGAGCACGCGGTCCAGGTCGCGCGGCTGCACCTGGTCGCCTTGCGGCAGGCTGATGTCCAGCGTGCGCAGGAAGTCGCGCAGGCCGGCCAGCTTCTCGGCCGAGGGCGGGGCATGCACGCGGAACATGCAGGGGCGGTGCAGCCGCTCCAGCTCCTCGGCGGCGCTGACATTGGCCAGCACCATGAACTCCTCGATCAGCCGGTGGCTGTCGAGGCGCGGGCGGGGTGCCACCGAGATCACGCGGCCGGCGTCATCCAGCACCACCCGGCGTTCCGGCAGGTCGAGGTCGAGCGTGCCGCGCGCCTCGCGCGCCGCGAACAGCGCCCGGAACGCGGCATAGAGCGACGCGATCGGCAAGTCGGTCGGGCTGTCCGCATCCGCCGCCGCCTGCACCTGCGCATAGGTCAGGCGGGCGGCGCTGCGCATCAGGCCGCGGCCGAACCGGTGGGCGCGCTTGCGCCCGTCCGGGCCGATCCGCATCTCCACGAACAGGCAGCCGCGATCCTCGTTCGGCCGCAGGCTGCACCAGTGGTTGGACAGCGCCTCCGGCAGCATCGGCACGACGCGGTCGGGGAAGTAGCAGGAATTGCCGCGCACAAAGGCGGCGCGGTCGAGCGCGCTGTCCGGCCGCACGTACTGCGCCACGTCGGCGATCGCGACCACCAGACGGAAGCCGTCGCCATCCGGCTCGGCGAACACCGCATCGTCGAAATCCCGCGCATCCTCCCCGTCGATGGTCACCAGCGGCAGGTCGCGCAGATCCTCCCGCCCGCGCAGGGCGACGCCGCGCGCCCGTTCCGCCTCGGCCACGGCCGCGGCGGGGAACTCGGTCGGGATGTCGTGGGTGCGGATGACGATCATGCTGACCGCGCGGGCATCGCCCATGCGGCCGAGCCGCTCGATCACGCGCGCCGGCTTGCGGCCGTGGCCGATGCCGGGCAGCGGCTCGGCCAGCACGATCTCCCCCGCTTCGGCGCCGGCATCCTCGCCGGGCGGGACCGCCCATTCCGCCTTGGCGCGCCGGTCGGTCGGCTCGATCCGCCCGCCGGTGGGCTTGTGCGGGTGATAGACGCCGAGGATGCGGCCCGGCGTCTCGGCGAGACGCTTGAGGGTGCGCCCCTCGTAGCGGTTCGGGCCGATCGGCTTCAGCCGCGCCAGCACCCGCTCCCCCGGCGCCAGCGCCGGCCGGCCGCGCGGCTCGGGCGCCATCAGCACCAGCGGGGGCGGGCCACTGCCCTGCCAGTCCACCGGCCGCGCCAGCGCATCGCCGTCCGGGTCGGTGCCGGTGACCTGCACCACCACGGCCTCCGGCAGCCGGCCGGGGGCGCGGAAGCGGCGATGGCCGGCCGGGGCGGCCTGCCCCTCGGCCGCCATCTGCTTCAGCAGGTCGCGTAGCGCCGTGCGCTGCTCCGGCCCGAGGTTGAAGGCGCGGGCGATCTCGCGCTTGCCGACCCGGCCGGGCTGCTCGCGGATGAAGCGGCGGATCGCCTCGCGGCTCGGCAGCTCCGGCGCCGGCGGACGCCGCCGTGCCACGTCAGCCGGCGGCCTTGCGCTTCGGCGCCGCGGCCTTCGCCTTGGGCTTGGCGGCCGGCTTGGCCGTCCGCGTGGCGGCGGCCTTCGGCTTTGCGGCGGCCTTCGGCTTGGCAGGGGGCTTCGGCTTGGCGGCGGGCTTCGGCCGGGCAGCCTTGGCCGGCGCCGCGGCGGCGTCCGTCTTGCGCGCCGGTGTTGCCTTGCGCCGCCCGCGCCCCTTCGCCTTCAGCGGCTTGCCCTTCTCCTTCAGCCATGCCGCCGCCTGATCCAGCGTCACGTCGTCCATCGCCACGTCGCGCGGCACGTTGGCGACCATGTTGCCGTGCTGGACATAGGGGCCGAACCGGCCCTTGCGCACCAGCACCGGCTCGCGGTCGCCCGGATGCGGCCCCAGCGTGCGCACGCTCGCCATCTTGCGCGCCAGCACATCGACGGCGCGGTTGAGGCCGAGCGCCAGCACGTCGTCGTCGCGGTCGAGCGAGGCGAAGATGCCGCCCATCTTCACATAGGGGCCGAAGCGGCCGATCCCGGCCTCGATCGGCTCCTGCACCTCGGGGTGGATGCCGACGATGCGCGGCAGCGACAGCAGGCTCGCCGCCTGTTCGAGCGTGATCGAATCGCCGTCCATCCCGCGCGGCAGAGAGGCGCGCTTTGGCTTGCGCTTGGCGTCCTTGTCCGCCTCGCCCTGCTGCACATAGAGCCCGTATGGACCGCGGCGGACGGTGATCTCCTCCCCGGTCTCGGAATGCTCGCCGAGCACCCGCATGCCTTCCTTCAGCGTGTCGGACGCCGCATCCTCGGATGTCTCGATCGCCAGCCGGCGGGTGTACTGGCACGCCGGATAGTTCGAGCAGCCGATGAACGCACCGTGCCGGCCGAGCTTCAGGCCGAGCCGCCCGGTGCCGCAGGCGCTGCACAGCCGCGGGTCGCTGCCGTCGGCGCGGGCGGGGAAGAAATGCGGGCCGAGATCCTCGTCCAGTGCGGAAATCACGTCGCTGATCTTGAGGTCGCGGGTCTGCTCCACGGCGTTCGAGAAGTCGCGCCAGAAATCCCGCATCACCGCACGCCAGTCCGCCCGCCCGCCGGAAATGTCGTCGAGCTGTTCCTCCAGCGCCGCGGTGAAGTTGGTGTCCACGTAGCGCTCGAAGAAGCTGGTCAGGAACGCCGTCACCAGCCGGCCGCGATCCTCCGGGATGAAGCGCCGGCTTTCCAGCCGCACATAGTTGCGGTCCTGCAGCACCGACAGGATGGAGGCGTAGGTGGAGGGGCGGCCGATGCCCAACTCCTCCATCTTCTTGACCAGGCTCGCTTCCGAATAGCGGGGCGGCGGCTGGGTGAAGTGCTGGCTGGCGTTGACCTGGCCGCGCTTCAGCGGATCGCGCTCGGCCATCGGCGGCAGCATCCGCGACTCGTCTTCCGCCCCGGCATCGCCCGGCGCGTCGTCCTGATCCTCCCGGTACAGCTTCAGGAACCCGTCGAAGGCGAGCACCGAGCCGGTGGCGCGCAGGCGCGGCCCCTGCGGGCGCGCCGGGTCGGCGATCTCCACCGTCACCTGATCCAGTTCCGCCGACTGCATCTGGCTGGCGACGGCGCGCTTCCAGACCAGTTCGTAAAGCCGCCGCTGCTCGGGGTTCAGGTAGCGGGCGACACTTTCCGGCGTGCGCGCGACATCGGTCGGGCGGATCGCCTCGTGCGCTTCCTGGGCGTTCTTCGCCCGGCTCTGGTATTCGCGCGGTGCGGCGGGCAGGTAGTCGGGGCCGTAGCCGGTGCGGATATGGTCGCGGATCGCGCTCACCGCCTCGCGCGCCATCTGCACGCCGTCGGTGCGCATGTAGGTGATAAGCCCGACCGCCTCGCCCTGGATGGCGATGCCCTCATAGAGCTGCTGCGCCAGCCGCATCGTCGCCTGGGCGCCGAAGCCGAGCTTGCGGCTGGCTTCCTGTTGCAGGGTGGAGGTGGTGAACGGCGCCGGCGGATGCCGCCGGACGCGCTTCTTCTCCACCGACGCGACGGCGAAGCTGCCGGCCTCCACCGCCGCCTTGGCGCGCATGGCGCGCGCCTCGTCGTTCAGGTCGAACTGGTCGAGCCGCTTGCCGTCCAGATGGGTCAGCCGCGCGGTGAACGGCGCGCCGGCGGGCGTCGTGAACTGCGCCTCGATGGTCCAGTATTCGCGCGGGCGGAACGCCTCGATCTCCGCCTCGCGCTCGCAGATGAGGCGCAGCGCGACCGACTGCACGCGCCCGGCGCTGCGGCTGCCCGGCAGCTTGCGCCACAGCACCGGGGACAGCGTGAAGCCCACCAGATAGTCCAGCGCGCGGCGCGCCAGATAGGCCTCGATCAGCGGCTGGTCGAGGTCGCGCGGATGCGCCATCGCGTGGCGGATGGCGCTGCGGGTGATCTCATTGAAGGTGACGCGGCGGACATCGATGCCGCGCAGCTTGTTTTGCTCGGCCAGCATCGCCCGGACGTGCCAGGAGATCGCTTCCCCCTCCCGGTCCGGGTCGGTGGCGAGATAGAGGGTGCGGGCGCCGTTCAGCGCACGGGCGATCGCGGAGACCTGCTTCTGGCCCCGGTCATCGGCCTGCCAGTCCATCGCGAAGTCCTGCTCCGGCCGCACGCTGCCGTCCTTGGGCGGCAGGTCGCGCACATGGCCGAAGCTGGCGAGGACCGTGAAGCCGTCGCCAAGATACTTGTTGATGGTCTTGGCTTTGGCGGGGGATTCGACGACGACGACGTCCGGCATGCTGTCCTGTCGAGCGGGCCGCTCACTCAGGGCCCGGGTTCACCGATCAACGCGAACCGGTTGCCCGGCAGCGCCTCCACGCGCCCCGCCAGTTCCAGGTCCATCAGGGCCGAATTGACCGCGGCCGGAGAGAACTGGCAGCGCCGGGCCAGATCGTCAACCGAAGTCGGCGCGGGACCGAGCAGTTGCAAGAGCGTGGCGCGCACCTCCGACATGGCGGCGGCGGGCGGATCGGCCGGCTCGGGCCAGGGGGCGGCCGCCTCGGTCAGGCCCGGCAGTGGCGCGCCGCGGGCGAACAGCGGGTCGCGCGCCAGCCCCTCCCGGGCCGGATGGTCGGGCAGATTGGCCAGCACGTCCGCCACGTTCTCCACCAGATGCGCGCCGTTGCGGATCAGGTCGTTGGAGCCGCGGCAGCGCGGATCGAGCGGGGAGCCGGGCACCGCCAGCACCTCCCGGCCTTGTTCCTGCGCCAGCCGGGCGGTGATCAGGCTGCCCGAGCGGATCGCCGCCTCCACCACCACGACGCCGAGCGCGAGGCCGGCGATCACGCGGTTGCGGCGCGGGAAATGCCGCGCCTGCGGGGCGGTGCCGGGGGGCAGTTCGCCGACCACCGCCCCCTCCGCCGCGATGCGGGCCAGCAGGCGTGCATGGTCGGGCGGGTAGGGCACATCGACGCCCCCGGCGACGCAGGCGACCGTCAGCCCGCTGCGCAGCGCCCCCTGATGCGCCGCCGCGTCGATCCCGCGCGCGAGGCCCGAGACGACGGCCAGCCCCTCCGCCGCCAGCTCCTGCGCCAGCAGCTCGGCCAGCCGCTGCCCGTTGGCCGAGGCGTTGCGGCTGCCCACCACCGCCAC
>JAKBCB010000120.1 GCA_021808185.1 Pseudomonadota bacterium | reverse complement strand
GTTGCCATCCTGTTCGTGAGCCACCGCATGGAGGAGGTGTTCCAGATCGCGGACACCATTACCGTGTTCCGCGACGGAAGGCTGATCTCCACCCGCCCCGCCGCCGAGGTCACGCCGCAGAGCGCGATTGCCGACATGGTCGGGCGCGAGATGGGTCTGTTGCGCCAGCGCCCGCCGTCGCCGCGGGGGGACAAGCTGCTGTCCGTCCAGGGCCTCGCCCGCGCCGGCGTGTTCGAGGGGGTCACGTTCGACCTGCATCGCGGCGAGGTGCTGGGCTTCGCGGGATTGATCGGCGCCGGCCGCACCGATATCGGCCTTGCGCTGTTCGGCATCGAACCCGCCACCGCCGGTACCATCGCGTTCAACGGCACGCCCACCACCATCCGCTCGCCGCGTCAGGCGATGGCGCTCGGGATCGCCTACGTCTCCGAGGACAGGCGGCAGCTCGGCCTGTCGCTGCCGATGTCCATATCCGCAAACATTTCTCTTCCGGTCCTGTCCAGATACCTTGATCGTTTCGGGCTGATCCGCACCGCGCAGGAACGGGCGACCGCCGAGTCGTTCCGCAAGCGGCTGTCGATCCGCACCCCCTCCGTCGATCTGGCCGTCGGCAAGCTGTCCGGCGGCAACCAGCAGAAAGTCATGCTGAGCAAGTGGCTCAACACCCGCCCGGCGCTGCTGATCCTCGATGAACCCACGCGCGGCATCGACGTGGGGGCCAAGGCCGAGGTGCACGCGATGATCGGCGAACTCGCCGCCGAGGGGATCGGCATCATCATGATCTCCTCCGACCTGCCGGAGGTGCTGGCCATGAGCGACCGGGTGCTGGTGATGCGCGAGGGAAAGCAGATGGCGATCCTGGACCGCGCCGAAGCCGACTCGCAAACCGTGATGGGCGCCGCGATGGGCCAGCCGGTGGCGGAGCACGCGGCATGAGGTGGTTGCAGCGCCATATCCGGCCCGAGCAGGTGCGCGAATTCAGCCTGCTGCTGCTGATCGTGCTGGCCGTGCTGATCTTCGGCTCGCTGATCGACGGGTACTATACGTCCCGGACGTTCAACCGGATCGCCGCCTCCGTCGCCATCATCACGGTCGTGGCGGTCGGGCAGACGCTGGTGGTGCTGACGCGCGGCATCGATCTTTCGGTCGGCTCCATCGTCGGCTGCACCGCCTATTTCGCCGGCGCCATGATCGCGGCGCACAAGGGGATGTCGCCGATCCTCGCCGTGCTGATCGCGGTGGCGCTGGGCACGCTGATGGGCGCGATCAACGGCGTGCTGGTGGCGTTCGGGCGGGTGCCGCCGATCATCGTCACGCTCGGTTCGCTCGCGATCTTTCGCGGCATCCTGATCGACTATTCGGGTGCGAAGACCGTGACCACCGACAGCCTGCCATCCTGGCTGATCGACCTGCCGAGGCTGACCTTCGTCACCATCGGCAATCTGGACATTCGCGCGATGTTCGCGCTGGCGGTCGCCATCGTGGTGCTGTTCCAGCTTGGCACCAGCTTCCTCAATGCCGGGCGGCAGTTCTATGCCATGGGCTCGAACCCGGACGCGGCGCACCTGATCGGCCTGCCGACGCGGCGCATCCAGTTCAGCGCCTTCGTGCTGTCCGGCGCGCTGTCCGGACTTGCCGGCTTCATGTTCCTCGCCCGCTTCGGCAGCATCACGGTCGAGGCCGCGCGCGGGCTGGAATTGCAGGTGGTGGCGGCGGTGGTGGTGGGCGGCGTCAATATCTTCGGCGGCTCCGGAACCGTGGTCGGCGCCATGCTGGGCGCCATCATGATCGGCACGCTGGAGCAAAGCCTGTTCCGCCTGCAAATCAGCGAGTTCTGGCGCGACGCCATCCTCGGCCTGCTGATCCTGCTCGCGGTCGCCTCGGACGCGGTGATCCTGGACCGGTTGCGCGCGCTGTGGGCGCGCACCGACCTCAAACTGGTGAGCACGGCAGCCCCGGAGGCCGAGCGATGACCCTGCCCCCGTTCCTGCGCCGGTGGGAGACGCTGCTGCTGGCGATGCTGGTGTTGATCGCCGGGGCCAACATGGCGGCGACGCCGTTCTATCTCGGCGTCGGCAACATCGTGAACCTGTTCCAGTTGGAGATCGAGAAGATCATCGTGGCGCTGATGATGACCCTCATCATCATCAACGGCGAGATCGACCTGTCGGTCGCCTCCGTCATGGGGCTCGCGGCCTGTGTGGCCGCCTATCTGTTCCATGCCGGCTGGCCGATGCCGGTGGCGCTGCTGGCGGCGCTGGCCTCCGGCGCGCTGGCGGGGGCGATCAACGGGTTCTGGACCGCCTATGTCGGGCTGCCGTCGCTCGCGGTGACGCTCGCCGGTCTGATCGGCTATCGCGGCATCGCGCGCATTCTGGTGGAGGACCGCGCCTATGGCGGCTTCCCGGACTGGTTCAACGCCTTGGGGCAACAGCCGCAATTCGGGCCGCTGACGGTCTCCATCGTCATTTTTGTCGTGATGTTCGCGATCATGGCGGTGGTCCTGCACCGCTCCATCCTGGGCCGGCTGGTGTACGTGATGGGCAACAACCTGCAGGCCGCGCGGTATTCGGGCGTGCGGGTCAAGCGGGTGAAGCTGCTGCTGTTCATCGCCTCCGGCGCCATCGCGGCCCTTGCCGGCCTGCTCTACGCGGCACGGCTCGGCTCGGTGCGCGGGGACATGGCGGTGGGGTTCGAACTGGACATCATCACCATCGTGCTGCTCGGCGGTGTCAGCATTTTCGGCGGGTCGGGGAATCTGCTCGGGGTTGGGCTGTCCATCCTGGTGATCCTGAACCTGCGCAACGGCATGGGGTTGGCCGACATCACCGGCAACACCCAGACAAGCGTGATCGGGGCGCTGCTGATCCTGTCGGTGCTGCTCCCGAACATGGCACAAGCAGTCCATACGAAATGGAAAGGGAGAGAAACATGAAGAAGCTTCTGCTCGCATCCGCGGCCGCCGCCCTGATCGGGGTGCTGGCGCCGCACGCCGCCATGGCACAGGCCACCGTCAAGCCAGGCTCGGCCGTGGACATGGTGCTGCTGCCGAAATTCCTCGGCATCGCGGTGTTCGACCAGGCGCATAACGGCGCCGAGGAAGCCGCCAAGGAACTGAAGAACTCGAAGAAGCTGCAATATCTTGGCCCGACGCCGGAGAATTCGGTCGCCGGCCAGATCGAGATCGTCACCAACGCCGCGACGCAGGGCGTGGGTGCCATCATGATCTCCAACAACTCGGGCGACCAGATCGTGCCCGCCGCCAAGGCCGCGCACGCCAAGGGCATCAAGGTCGTCACCTGGGACAGCCCGATCCCCTCCGCCGAGGGCGAGGACGTGTTCGTGGCGCAGGTCGATTTCGCCGAGACCGGCAAGGTCATGGCCGACATGGCGCTGAGCATCCTCGGCGCCGAGGGCGGCAGCTTCGCCGTGCTCTCCGCCTCGCCCGACGCGGCCAACCAGAACGCCTGGATCGCGGCGATGCAGACGGCGCTGAAGGAGCCGAAATACGCCAAGCTGAAACTGGCCGGCATCGTCTATGGCAACGACCAGTCGGAAACCAGCTACAACCAGGCCCTCGCCCTGGTGGACAAGTACAAGGACCTCAAGCTCATCATGGCGCCGACCACCGTCGGCATCGTCTCGGCGGCGAAGGCCATGCAGGACGAGAACCTGTGCGGCAAGATCAAGGTCAGCGGCCTGGGCCTGCCGAGCGAGATGTTGGCCTACACCAAGAACGGCTGCGCCCCGCAATTCGCGCTGTGGAGCTTCGTCGATCTCGGATACTTGTCGTATTACACCGCGTATGCGCTGGCGACCGGCGCGATCAAGGCGGAAGCCGGACAGAGCTTCAAGGCCGGGCGGATGGGCACCTACACCATCACCAAGGACCCGACCCGCAAGGAAGGCCTGCGCATCCTGATGGGGCCGTTCTCCAAGTACGACATCAACAACGTCGAAGCCGCGGCGAAGTAAGCGGCGCGCGGCGGGGACCGGGCGGTCCCCGCCGCGCTGCTACGGCGTGCAGTGCGTCAGTTGCGCCTCGCCGATGGCGAACGCCACCTTGCCGGTGCCCTTCACCTCCACATCGGGAACGAGGCAGGTGCGCCCGGCGGTATCGACCAGCTTCACGTCGTATTTCCCCGGCACGATCCCGGTGATCTTCAGCCGCTCGTCGGCCGAGACAGCATGGTCCGGGTCGTTGTCGGTCTGGTTCTTCCCGAACTTGTTGGTTCCGGCCGGCGCCAGTTCCACGGCTTTGAATTCCCGCGCGGTCTGGTTCCAGAATTGCAGATCGCGCGCCCAGGCCGGGGCGGACGCCGCCGCGAGCAGGGCCAGCGCCAGAACAGCACGCCGCATTGTTGCCTCCCTCATTTGCGCCGCACGGTATGAAGCACGCCCTCGCGCAGCAAGGCCGCGACATCCGCGCGGGTAAATCCATGCTCGCCCAGCACCTCCTCGGTGTGCTCGGCGAAGCGCGGCGGCCGGCGGCGGGTGCCACCCGGCGTACGGGAGAGCTTGATCGGCGTGCCGAGGCCCCGGTAGCCGTCCAACTCCGTCACCATCTCGCGCGCGGCCGTGTGCGGCGCGGCGGTGGCCTCGTCCACCGCCAGCACCGGCCCCGCCGGCACGCCGGCGCGCAGCAGCGTCTCGGCGATGACGTGGCCATCGTGTGCGGCGAACGCGGCGGTCAGTTCCACCGTCAGTGCCGCGCGATTGACCAGCCGGTCCGCGTTGGTGGGAAAGCGCGGATCGCTCGCCAGATCCGGCCGGCCGAGCAGGTCCGCCAGCTTGCGGAACTGCGCGTCGTTGCCGCAGGCGAGGAAGATGTCGCAGGTGCGGGTGGCGAATTTCTCGTATGGCGAGATGTTCGGATGCGGGTTGCCCAGCGGCATCGGCCGCTTGCCATTGAGGAAGAAATTCGCCGCCTGCGGGTGCAGCAGCGCCATGCCGCAATCGTGCAGCGTCATGTCGATGAACTGCCCGCGCCCGGAGCGCGTGCGTTCCTGCAACGCCATCAGGATGGCGATGGCGGAATACAGCCCGGTCGCCAGATCCACCGTGGGGCAGCCCATGCGCAGCGGGCCGGTGGAGGGGTCGCCGTTGACGCTCATCAGCCCGGTCATTGCCTGCAACACGGCATCGTACCCGGGCAGCCCGCCCAGCGGCCCATCGGCGCCGAAGCCGGAGACGCGGCAATGGATCAGGCGGGGGAAACGTGGCTCCAGGTCGGCGTAGCCGATGCCCCACTTCTCCATGCCGCCCGGCTTGAAGTTCTCCACCAGCACGTCGGCGCCGTCGAGCAGCCGCAGCAGCACCTCCCGCCCCGCCGGCTTGCCGATGTCCAGCGCAATGGCGCGCTTGTTGCGGTTGACGCCGATGAAGTAGCTCGCGTCGCCCTCGTCGAACGGCGGGCCCCAGTCCCGCACCTCATCGCCCTGGGGTGGCTCGATCTTGATCACGTCGGCGCCGTGGTCCGACAGGATCATGGTGCAATAGGGGCCGCCCAGCACGCGCGTGAGGTCAACCACCTTGATGCCCGCCAGCGCCCCCGCCGACCGCGCCAGCCCCTTGCCTTCAGCCATGCGAATGCTCCACGTCCTCGCCAAACACCCGGCGGCAGAACGCCGGATAGGTGGCCGCCATACGCGCACGCACGGGTCCCCGGAGCAAGGCCAGTTCATCCGCCGTCGGGTCGGCGGTGAGCGGCGGCGCGCCCGGCGCGTCGTAGTCGAACCCGGTCGCGGCGCGCACGCTGTCCGCCGTCTCGCCGGGGTGGACGCTGGCCAGCGCGAAGCGCGCGGCGGCCGGATCGAAGCGGAACACGCAGCGCCCCGTGACGAGCGCCTGTGCCGTGCCGCGCCGGAACACCCCGGGCGGCGAGACGCCCGGCGCCGAGATGTGGTCCACGCGCGGCACCAGAACGCGCGGCGAGTGTTCCTCGCGGAACAGGATCGTGCGCGGCACCATCAGGTACATGAACGCCGAGCCGAAGCTGCCGGGAAAGCGCGCCGCCCGGCCGGGCCATGCCCCGGTGCCGATCAGGTTCAGGTTCGCCTGCCCGTCGATCTGCCCGCCGCCGAGGAAGAACAGGTCGATCCGCCCCTGCCCCGCGAGATCGAACAGTTCGCGCGTGCCCTCGGTGAACGGATTGCCGTTCGCCTGATGCAGCAGCGACAGCCGGACATCGTGCCCGAGCAGCTTCACCAGCCAGCACGCCGCCGCCGGGATCGGCGAGGCGGCGCCGACCGCGATATGTCGCGCGGGCGGCGCCGAGGGGTCGAGGATCAGCCGCGCGATCGCGCCGATCAGCCGCTCCTCCGGCCGGATCACGTTGTTTCTCCGCCATCGACCACGAAGCGGGCGAGGTAATCGGCGAATCCCTCCTCGGTGCGCGCCAGCTTCGCGTATTCGGCCAGATGCGCCGTATCCGTCTGGTACGTGTCGAGCAATCCCGATGGCCACGCCCCGCGCGGCGCCACCGCCACCGCCTCGATGTAAACACCGGAGATCGTGCCGGCCGCCATCGCCTCGTCCTCCAGCAGATTGCCCGGAACGACCCGCTCGACGGTGACCAGGCTGCGCCGCGCGGCATGGGCGATGGTCGCCAGTTCCCGCCGCCGGCCGACATAGACGTTGCCGGCCTCGTCGGCGCACAGCGCGTGGAACAGCGCGATGTCCGGCGCCAGCGCCGGCAGCAGCAGGATCGGGTCGTCCGGCTGGAACGGGTTGTCGATCACCCGCCAGTCCGGCCGATGCGCCAGCAGATCGCTGCCGAGCACGCCGCGCAGCGGCATGAACGGCACGCCCTTCTCCGCCGCTTGCAGCATGGTGTGGATCGCGGGACAGGTCGCGTCGATCAGATCCAGCGTGCCCGCCGCAAGGGCCGCGGCGATGCGCGGCGCGAGGCCCGCCTCGCCAATGGAGGCAGCGCTGGTCTGCAAGCTCGCCACGCATCCGGCGCCGACCAGCAGATCGCACACGTAACCCGACACCGGCACGCCGAGCAGCCGCAGGCCGTGCGCGCCGCGCTTCACAAGCGCGCGAGCCAATGCCGCCGGCGTCAGCGAATTGTCCGGCGGAATCGCCAGGAGCGCGCCATCCGGCACGCGCGCGGCAAGGGCATCCGCGTCACGTCGAGGCATGGCGGAGCATCATGTAACTAGTTCGTAACTCGTCGCGCAATGGTCACTCTCCGGTCGCATCGGTGTCACCATACCGCAAACACCCAGCCTCTACACAGACGCCGCCCAATCACCTCACGGGGGACTAAATGCCTAAAACCGTTCGCACACGCCTGTTGGCGTGCGCGTCGCTGTTGGCCATGACGGTCAACACCGCCGCGCCCGCCTTCGCCGCCGTCACCGGCGCCAACGATGACCAGACGCGCACGCCGATCAAGCACGTCATCGTCATCATCGGCGAGAACCGCTCGTTCGACCACCTGTTCGCCACGTACGTGCCGCCCAAGGGCAGCGTGATGAACCTGCTGTCCAAGGGTATCGTCAACGCCGACGGCACGCCCGGCCCGAACTTCCCGATGGCGCGGCAGATGACCGCCACCGACACCACCGGCTGGAAGATGGCGCCGACCAACAAGCAGGCGTACAGCCTCCTGCCGCCGCCGAACACGGCCTGGACGCCGACCGCGCCGAGCAACACGGCCCCGCCGTTCACCTCGCTCGCCATCGCCGCCGCCGCCGATTACGGGCTTGAGACGGCCGACCTGCCGCTGCTGACCGTCGGCGCGTCCGGCCTGCCGCAGCACTCGATCGACACGCGCATCGCCAACGCGAACAACCTGCCCAACGGGCCGTTCCAGTTGACGCCGGGCGTCGCCTACAACGCCTATGCCAACAGCCCGGTGCATCGCTTCTTCCAGATGTGGCAGCAGCTGGATTGCAGCGCCGCCGCCGCGACCGCCGCGAACCCGAGCGGCTGCCAGGCCGACCTGTTCCCCTGGGTTGAAACCAGCATCGGCGCCGGCAGCAACGGCAAGCCGCAGCCGGCGAACTTCACCGACGAGACCACCGGTGAAGGTGCCACCGCGATGGGCTTCTACAACGTCCAGCAAGGCGACATGCCGTACTTCAAGTCGCTTGCGGACACCTACGCTGTCGGCGACAACTACCACCAGGCGGTCATGGGCGGCACCGGGGCGAACCATATCGCCATCGGCTTCGCCGACGCCATGCCCTACAGCGACGGCAACGGCCACCTTGCCGTACCGCCCGCGAACCAGATCGAGAACCCGAACCCGGCCTCCGGCACCAACAACTGGTACTCGCAGGACGGCTACTCGGGCGGTTCCTATGTCGGCTGCGCCTCGCCGATGCAGCCGGGCGTCGGCGAAATCCGCTCGTACCTGCGCAAGCTGCCGCATCACCCGAATCCGAACTGTGATGATGGCGCCTACTACCTCGTGAACAACTACAACCCGGGCTACAACGGCGATGGCAGCGTGAACACGACCACGTTCACCATCCCGCCCTCGTCGCAGCGCTCGATCGCCAACTCGCTCGACGCCGCCCAGGTTTCCTGGACGTACTACGGCGAAGGCTGGAACGCGTTCGTCTCCGGCACGGGTCCGCAGGTTTACTGCAACATCTGCAATCCGTTCCTATACCAGTCGTCGATCATGACCGACGCCACGAAGCGGACGACGAACCTCAAGGATACGACTGACCTCTACACCGATCTCGCCAATGGCACGCTGCCGGCGGTGTCGTTCGTCAAGCCGGGCGGACTGAACGATGGCCATCCGGAAAGCTCGCGCTTCGACATCTTCGAGGCGTTCACCAAGAAGATCCTCGACGGGCTTGCCGCCCAGCCGGCGCTGTTCGCCGATACCGCGGTGTTCATCACCGTGGACGAAGGCGGTGGCTACTACGACTCGGGTTACGTGCAGCCGGTTGACTTCTTCGGCGACGGCACGCGCATCCCGATGATCGTGGTCTCGCCTTACTCGAAGGGCAAGGGCGTGGTGCACGACTACGGCGACCATGCCTCGATCGCGAAGTTCATCGACGCCAACTGGGGCCTGCGCCCGATCACCGATCGCAGCCGCGACAACCTGCCGAACCCGGAA
>JAKBCB010000119.1 GCA_021808185.1 Pseudomonadota bacterium | reverse complement strand
CGCCAACGCGCGCGACGCGGTGCCATCCGTGCAGTTGGACGAGCGGTTTCCGGTGATCCCGGTGCGCGGCCTCGCCAATGCCGGCACCAAGCGGTTTCTGGAACATCAGGCGGAGACGCTGAAGCGCTTCCAGTCCGGCGAACTGACCAAGGAATCGGCGCAACTCGCCATCGAGCATTTCTGGGCCGGCGCGCTGCGACGCGCGGTGATCGAGGGCGATGTCGAGCAGGGCAGCGTGATGGCGGGCCAGTCCGTCGGCATGGTGGCGTCCGTGCAGCCGACGGCCGAGATCATCGCCGAACTGGTCGGGCAGGCGGTCGCCGCGCTGGCGGCGCGCCAAGGCTGAACGGGGTGGCGGACCGGCTGCCCTGCCTCCGGTCCCCCCGAGCCCCACGCGCGGGGGCATAACAATGTCCACGCCGCGCCGCCTGCTGGCCCGGCTGCGCCACCTGATGGCGCATGGCACCGCGCCGCTGCCGGAACTGGTGCGCATGGTTGCCGCCGAACTGGTCAGCGAGGTCTGCTCGATCTATGTCGTGCGGCCCGGCGACCTGCTGGAACTCGCGGCCACCGAGGGGCTGAAGCCCGAAGCGGTCGGGCGCACGCGGCTGCGCATCGGCGAGGGCATTGTCGGCCTCGTCGCCGCGACCGGGCAGGCGCTGAACCTGCCGGACGCGCAGAACCACCCCGCCTGGGCGTACCGGCCGGAGACCGGCGAGGAACGCTACGCCTCGCTGCTCGCGGTGCCGGTGCGCCGCGCGGGGCGCACGCTCGGCGTGATCGCGGTACAGAACAAGGCGCCCCGCCGCTACGACGCGGACGAGGTGGAGGTGGTCGAGACTGTGGCGATGCTGCTCGCCGAACTGCTCGCCAGCACCGGCAGCGCCGAGACCGCCGAGGAGGACATCAGCGCCACCGTGCCGCGCCGCTTCACCGGCACCCAGCTTGTCGCGGGCATCGCGCTCGGCCCGGTGCTGCGCCACGGCGCGGCCCACGCGCCGCGCCGGCTGCTGGCCGACGACCCGGCGCAGGAACTCGCCCGTCTGGCCCATGCGGTCGAGGCCATGCAGCGCGGCCTGGACGAGTTGATCAGCGCGCGGCTGCCGGATGGCGACGCACCGCGCGAGATCCTGGAATCCTACCGGCTGGTGGCCGCCGACGCGGGCTGGCTGAAGAAGGTGAACGACGCGATCCGCGGCGGGCTGTCGGCGGAGGCCGCGGTGCATCGCGTCGGCGGCGAGTTGCGCGACCGCATGCGCCGTGTCGCGGACCCGTATATCCGCGAACGCCTTGCCGACCTGGAGGACATGGTCAACCGCCTGCTGGTGACGCTGGACGAGGGCGCGGTGGCGGTGCCGGTGCCGCCGGGCGCGATCCTGCTGGCGCGCCGGCTGGGGCCGGCCGAATTGCTCGACTGGCACGCGCGCGGCATCGCGGGCGTGGTGGTGGAGGAGGGCAGCGCCACCGGCCACGCCGCGATCCTGGCCCGCGCGCTCGGCCTGCCGACGCTGGGCGGGGTGCGCGGCGTGCTGGAAATCGCCGAGGACGACGACGAGGCGCTGCTCGATGCCGATGACGGGCTGCTGGTGCTGCGCCCTGAGCAGGAGGTGCGGCAGGCCTATGCGCGCGAGTTGCAGGCGCGCACCGACCGGCAGGCGCGCTGGGCGGCGCGGCGCGATCTGCCCTCCGTCACGGCCGACGGCACCGCCGTGCACCTGATGCTCAATGTCGGGCTGGCGCTGGAGCTGACGCAGCTCGACGCCACCGGGGCTGCCGGCATCGGGCTGTTCCGCACCGAGATCGCCATGATGGCGCGCGGCACGATTGCCGATGTCGCGGAACAGGCGGCGGTCTATGGCCGGGTGCTGGACGCCGCGGCCGGGCGGCCGGTGATGTTCCGCACGCTCGATCTGGGCGGCGACAAGATGCTGCCCGGCAGCGCCGCCCCCGCCGAGGAGAACCCGGCCATGGGCTGGCGCAGCCTGCGCATCGGGCTGGACCGCCCGGCCGTGCTGCGCCGGCAGTTGCGCGCCCTGCTGCTGGCCGCCGCCGGCCGGAAGCTGTCCGTGATGTTCCCGATGGTGGCGACGGTGGCCGAGTTCCGTGCCGCCCGCGCGCTGCTGCTGGCCGAGGCCGCGCGCGTGCGCCCGGCGCCGGAGCGGCTGGCCATCGGCACCATGCTCGAAATCCCGGCGCTGATGTGGCAACTGCCGGAGCTGCTGCGCGAGGCGGATTTCGTCTCGCTCGGCACCAACGACCTGATGCAGTTCCTGTTCGCCGCCGACCGGGGCACGCCCTCGCTTGCCGGGCGCTACGATTTCCTCTCGCCCGCGATGCTCGATCTGGTGGCGCAGGTGCAGGCCCAGGCGGCGGCGGCGGGCGTGCCGGTGTCGGTCTGCGGGGAGGTCGCCGGCCGGCCGCTGGAGGCGATGACGCTGGTTGGCCTCGGCGTCACCACGCTGTCGATGCCGGCCTCGGGGCTGGCGCAGGTGAAGGATCTGCTGGCCTCGCTCGACCTGCCGGCGTTCCGTGGCGTGCTGGCCTCGATCCGCCGCACCGCCGGAGGGGCCGCCAGTCTGCGCGAACCCATCGCCGGCTGGGCGCGCGAGCACGGGCTGCCGATCTGACTTCTTGTTGACCCATGCTTGTGACGGCGATCGTTCGGCAGGCGATGCGGGCCGGTGCGACCCGGTTGGCAAGTCCGAGCGCCCGGTTTAGAACCACCCCGTGAACACTGGATGTTTGCATGCGGCAGGGCGGGGCATCGTCGCGGCTGTCAATCCCGTCCGCGGTCGGCCGTGCAACCTGCCATGGGGATCGACGCCGCTGTGCTGCAGGATCGCAAGTCCAACCTGGCGGAAGGCCGAACCATGATGTCGTCCTTTGAGGACGAGTTTCGCGCGGGTGCTGGACCCTCGGCCGCCCGGGTCGGCGCCGAGCTGAAGGCGGCGCGCGAGCGGCTGGGCTGGACCCTGCCCGCCATCGCCGCCCATCTGCGCATCCGGCTGCCGTTCCTGCAAGCCATCGAGGACGGGCGGATCGACGCGCTGCCCGGCAATGCGTACGCCATCGGGTTCCTGCGCACCTACGCGCAGGCGCTCGGGCTTGATCCCGACGAGGTGGCCCGCCGCGTGCGCGCGGAAGCCGCCGAGGCGAATCGGAAGACCGAGCTGAATTTCCCCGCCCCGGTTCCCGAGCGCGGCGTGCCGGCGGGTGCCATCGTGCTGGTCGGCGCGCTGGTGGCGATCGCCGCCTATGTCGGCTGGTACAAGATGTCGGGCAACAGCCATCCCACGGCGGCGATGGTGCAGAGCGTGCCTGAGCGGCTGGCCCCGCTGGCGGAGAAGCCGGCGCCCGCGCCGGTGCCGCCGGGCGCGCCGGCCACCGCCACCGCGAGCACCGAATTGCCGCCGCCGCCGGTGCCCTCCGTCGCGCCGAGTTCCGCCGCCGCCGCCGTCTCGCCGACCGGCTACGCGAGCACCGCCCCGGCCCCGCCGCAAGGTGTCGCGCTGGCGGTGGTGGCACCGCCGCCGCCGGCACCGGTGCCGATGCCGCCCCGGGGGATCGATGCCACCCGGATCGATGGGCCGCGCATCGTGCTGCGCGCCAAGACGGATGCCTGGATCCAGGTGCGCGAGAAGGGCGGCCAGGTGCTGCTGAACCGCGTGCTGCGCGCGGGTGAGACGTGGCAGGTGCCGACTAAGGGCGCGTTGCTGATGACCACCGGCAATGCCGGCGGCACGGAATTGCTGGTGGACGGCGCGGCCACGCCCTCGCTCGGCGGCGATGGCGCGGTGCGGCGCGACCTGCCGCTGGACGCGGATGCGATCAAGGACGGCAAGCTCGCCGCATCCGCCCCGGCCACCGCCGTCACGCCGGTCGTGGCGACCGCATCCGCCCCTCCCGCCACAACGGCGGTCAAGCACCAGTAGCGCGGGCGCCGGGCCGCCCCCATGTTGCCGGCAGAGTTGGCGGGACCGGCGGCGCGGCGGCCATGCCATGCCGCAAGCCCAGCCCGCCTCGGCGCCCATCCGGAGCACGACGCATGAATTATCGGCCCTACCAGCACATCGAGCGCCGCAAATCGCGCCAAATCCATGTCGGCCGCGTGCCGGTGGGCGGCGGCGCGCCGATCACGGTGCAGACGATGACCAACACGCTGACCACGGACGTCGCGGCGACGGTGGCGCAGATCAAGCGCGCCGAGCGCGCCGGCGTGGACATCGTGCGCGTGTCCTGCCCCGATCAGGAAAGCGCGCTGGCGCTCAAGCAGATCGTGCGGCAGGTGGATGTGCCGGTCGTGGCCGACATTCATTTCCACTACAAGCGCGCCATCGAGGCGGCCGAGAGCGGGGCCGCCTGCCTGCGCATCAACCCGGGCAATATCGGCTCCTCCGAGCGGGTGCGCGACGTGGTGAAGGCGGCGCGCGACCATGGCTGCTCGATGCGCATCGGCGTCAATGCCGGCAGCCTGGAGAAGCACCTGCTGGAGAAGTATGGCGAGCCGAACCCGGAGGCGCTCGTCGAGAGCGCGCTGGAGCACGCCAAGATCCTGCAAGACCACGATTTCCACGAATTCAAGATCAGCGTGAAGGCGTCCGACGTGTTCCTCGCCGTCGCCGCCTACACGCAACTGGCCGAGGTGTGCGACCACCCGCTGCATATCGGCATCACCGAGGCGGGCAGCCGCCGGGCCGGCACGGTGAAAAGCGCCATCGGCCTGGGCAACCTGCTGTGGGCCGGCATCGGCGACACCGTGCGCGTCTCGCTCTCGGCGGAACCGGAGGAGGAGGTGCTGGTCGGCTGGGATTTGCTGAAATCCCTCGGCATCCGGCATCGCGGGGTAAAGATCATTTCCTGCCCGTCCTGCGCGCGCCAGGGCTTCGACGTGATCCGCACGGTGCAGACGCTGGAGGAGCGGCTCGCGCATATCGAGACGCCGATCACGCTGTCGATCATCGGCTGCGTGGTGAACGGGCCCGGCGAGGCGCTGATGACCGACCTCGGCGTCACCGGCGGCGGCGCCGGCAAGCACATGGTGTACGCGGCCGGCAAGACGGACCACACCATGCCGGCCGAGAACATGGTGGAGCACATCGTGGACCTCGTCGAACGCAAGGCGGCCGCGCTCCAGGCCGAGATGGCGGCGGCGAAGGCGGCGGCGGAGTAGCGGGGGCCGCATCGTGGACGACCAGGGCGCGCTGGTGCTGTTCAGCGGCGGGCAGGACAGTGCCACCTGCCTCGCCTGGGCGCTGGCCCGCTTCGCCCGGGTGGAAACGATCGGCTTCGACTACGGCCAGCGCCACCGTGTCGAACTCGCCTGCCGCGCCGGCCTGCGGGCGGAGCTGACGGCGCGCTTCCCGGCCTGGGCCGAGCGGCTGGGCGAGGACCACATGCTGCGGCTGGACGCGCTCGCCGAGGTGTCCGACACGGCGCTGACCCGCGAGGCGGAGATCGAACTGCGCGCGGATGGCCTGCCCAACACCTTCGTGCCCGGGCGGAACCTGTTGTTCGTGACCTTCGCCGCCACGGTGGCCTACCGGCGCGGCCTGCGCCACCTTGTCGCCGGGATGTGCGAGACGGACTACTCGGGCTACCCGGACTGCCGCGACGACACGCTGAAGGCGCTTCAGGTCGCCATCAACCTCGGCATGGACCGGCGGTTCGTCCTGCACACCCCGCTGATGTGGCGCGACAAGGCCGCCACCTGGGCGCTGGCCGAAACGCTCGGGGGCAGCGCGCTGGTCGATCTGATCGTGGAGCAGTCGCACACCTGCTATCTCGGGGACCGGTCGCGGCGCCACCCCTGGGGCTATGGCTGCGGCGCCTGCCCGGCCTGCGATCTGCGGCGCCGCGGCTGGGACGCCTACCGGCGCGCCTGAGCGCGCGCGGATTGCATTGGGGCGCGGCGGGGGGCATAGACCCGACGCCGCGCGTTGGCCGATTGTCCCGCCCGGCCCATGGGAGCCAGTTTCCGACGTGACCGACCTGCAACCCGTTCGCGGCACCCGCGACCTGATCGGCGAGGATCATCGCCGGTTCCAGCACGTCATCGACACCGCCCGCCGCGCCGCCGCCGGCTACGGGTTCGAGGAATGGGCCACGCCGATCTTCGAGGACACGCGCGTGTTCGCCCGCACCCTCGGCGACACCTCCGACGTGGTGACCAAGGAGATGTACACCTTTACCGATCGCGGCGGCGATTCCGTGACGCTGCGGCCGGAATACACGGCCGGTATCTGCCGCGCCCTGGTCTCCAACGGCCTGACGCAGTCGCTGCCGCAGAAGATCTTCGCCGCCGGCCCGATGTTCCGCTACGAGCGGCCGCAGAAAGGCCGCTACCGGCAGTTCCACCAGATCGACGCCGAACTGATCGGGGTGGCCGAGCCGCTGGCCGACGCGGAAGTGATCGCGCTCGGCTGGGACATCCTGACGGCACTTGGCGTGGCCAAGGACACGGTGCTGGAGATCAACACCCTCGGCGACCGCGAGAGCCGGGAGCGGTATCGCACCGCGCTGGTGGAGTATTTCGCCCGCGCCGGCGACGAATTGAGCGAGGACAGCCGCATCCGGCTGGAGCGCAACCCGCTGCGCATCCTCGATTCAAAAGACCCCGGCGACAAGAAGCTGGTCGCCTTCGCGCCGACCATCGACGAGCACCTGACCGAGAGCGCGCGCACCTTCTACGAGCGCCTGAAGGACCATCTGGCGCGCTTCGGCGTGCCGTTCGTGGAAAACCCGCGCATCGTGCGCGGGCTGGATTACTACAACCACACGGCGTTCGAGTTCGTCACCACAGCGCTCGGCGCGCAGGGCACGGTGATGGCGGGCGGGCGCTATGACGGGCTGGTGGAGCAGATGGGCGGCCCGCCGACGCCGGGCGTGGGCTGGGCGGCGGGTATCGAGCGCCTGTCGCTGCTGCTCGCCGAACCGCCGGCCGCGCCGCGGCCTGTCGCCATCATCCCCGTGGGCGAGGCGGCGGAGGCGGCGGCGCTGGATGTGCTGCAATCGCTCCGTCACGCCGGCATCCGGGCGGAAATGGGCTATCGCGGCAACCTCAAGCGCCGCATGGAGCAGGCCAACAAGCGCCACGCCCGCGTGGCGGTGATCCTGGGCGAGGCGGAACTCGCGCGCGGGGTCGCGCAGGTGAAGGATCTCGCCAGCGGCGAGCAGTCCGAACTGCCGCTCGCGGAGCTTGCAGCGCGGCTGGCATGAGCCTTTCGTTCAAACTGGACCGGATCGTGTCGCGCGCGGACGAACTGCGCGCGCTGCTCGGCGAGGGCATCGGCGGCGAGGCGTACGTCAAAGCCTCGAAGGAGCTGTCCGAACTCGAACCCGTGGTCGCGCGCATCGACGAACTGCGCGAGGCGGAGCGGCGCGCCGACGACGCGCGCGCGCTGCTGGCCGACCCGGAGATGAAGGAACTGGCCGAGGCGGAGCTGTACGAGCTCAAGGACAAGATTCCGGCGCTGCAACACGCCATCCGTGTCTCGCTGCTGCCGAGGGACGAGGCCGACGATCGTTCGGCGATCCTGGAAATCCGCCCGGCGGCAGGCGGCGACGAGGCGGCGCTGTTTGCGGCCGAGCTGTTCGCGATGTACCAGAAATACGCCGCGCTGCGCGGCTGGCGGTTCGAGGTGCTGGAATACGACGACACCGGCCTCGGGGGCGTGAAGGGGGCGATGGCCGAGATCACCGGCAAATCGGTCTTTGCGCGCCTGAAATACGAATCGGGCGTGCACCGCGTGCAACGCGTGCCGGCGACCGAGAGCCAGGGCCGCATCCACACCTCCACCGTCACCGTGGCGGTGCTGCCGGAGGCGGAGGAGGTGGACGTGCAGATCGACGAGGGCGATCTGCGCATCGATGTCTATCGCGCCTCCGGTGCCGGCGGGCAGCATGTGAACAAGACGGAAAGTGCCGTGCGCATCACCCACATGCCCTCGGGCATCGTGGTGGCGATGCAGGAGGAAAAGAGCCAGCACAAGAACAAGGCCAAGGCGATGAAGATCCTCCGCGCCCGGCTGTACGAGCAACGACGGGAAAGCCTGCATGCCACGCGGGCGGCGGACCGCAAATCGCAGGTCGGCACCGGCGACCGGAGCGAGCGCATCCGCACCTACAACTTCCCGCAGGGCCGCGTCTCGGACCACCGCATCAACCTGACGCTGTACAAGATCGACCGGGTGATGCAGGGCGAACTGGACGACTTCGTCGATGCGCTGACCGCCGAGGACCAGGCGGCGCGGCTCGCGGCGGAGGAATGACCGTCGCCGAAGCGCTGCGGCGCGGGGCGGCGGTGCTCGGGGCGGCCGGGATCGAGGATGCGCGGCGCGAGGCGCGGATGCTGCTGCATCACGCGCTGGGCGTGCCGGAACGCCGCCTGCTGTCGCCCGACGCAACGGTCGATGCCGCGCGGTTCGAGGTGCTGGTGGCGCGGCGGGCGGCGCGCGAGCCGATGGCGTTCATCATCGGCCGGCAGGGCTTCTGGACCCTCGATCTGGAGGTGTCTCCCGCCACGCTGATCCCGCGCGCGGACAGCGAAACGCTGATCCATGCGGCGCTGGCGGCGTTCCCGAACCGCGCACAAGTGCGCACGATCCTCGATCTCGGCACCGGCACGGGGGCGCTGCTGCTGGCCGCCCTGGTGGAGTTTCCGGGCGCGGTCGGGGTCGGCATCGACATCGCGCCGGCGGCCGTGGCGCTGGCCGCGCGCAACGCGCGGGCGAACGGCCTGGATGGCCGCGCGATGTTCCTGGCGGGACGCTGGGGTGCGGCCGTGGCGGGGCGATTCGACCTCGTGCTGGCAAATCCACCCTATATCGCGGCCGCCGACATCGCGGGCCTGATGCCGGAGGTGGCGGCGCACGAGCCCCGCGCCGCGCTCGACGGCGGGGGGGACGGGCTCGATGCGTACCGGGCGATCATCGCGGATCTGCCGCGCCTGCTGGCGCCGGGTGGGGTGGCGATTCTCGAACTCGGACAGGGCCAGGCCGCGCCGGTCGCGGCGCTCGCGGCGGGGGCGGGGCTCGCCGGCGCGCAGACCCGGGCGGATCTCGGCGGGATCGCGCGGGCATTGCTGGTCCGATCATCGGCCTTGTGAAAAAATCGTTTGGCACGCGCGGGGGGCAAGGCTAGCTTCAGAGCCGCGTGGCAGGGACCGCCGGTTTGCGTGTCCCCCAAACCTCCTTCGGCGAGCGTCGCGGTCGGGCCAAGCGCCCGGGTCGGCGGTGCGTTCGGATGCTGGAGGCGTCGCGCGGAAGCCAACGGAATGGAATGGCCCGGTGTTCGGGTTATGGCGGTGCCGCCCGAGGGCGGACACCAGTCCGGTGCG
>JAKBCB010000118.1 GCA_021808185.1 Pseudomonadota bacterium | reverse complement strand
ATTGCACGTTCATCAGCCCGACGATGCCAAGCGCCTTGGCCAGCGCCTCGGTCTGCGACTTCAGCTCCGTCACCGTTGCGGGCGAGAGCGTGTACGGCGGCAGCGCGCAGGCGGAGTCGCCGGAATGGATGCCGGCTTCCTCGATATGCTCCATGACGCCCGCCACGTACACCGTCCCGCCATCGGCGATGCAGTCCACATCGACCTCGATGGCGTCGTTGAGGTAGCGGTCGATCAGCACTGGATTCTCGCCGGAGACGCGCACCGCCTCGCGCATGTAGCGATGCAGCGAGGGCCGGTCATAGACGATCTCCATCGCCCGGCCGCCGAGCACATAGCTCGGCCGGATGACGACGGGGAAGCCGATGCGGTCGGTGATCGCCTCGGCCTCGACGGCGGAGCGGGCGATGCCGTTCTCCGGTTGCAGCAGGCCGAGCTTCTGCAACAGCACCTGGAACCGCTCGCGGTCCTCGGCCACGTCGATGGCGTCGGCCGAGGTGCCGAGCAGCGGAATTTCTTCCCGTTGCAACGCCTGCGACAGCTTCAGCGGCGTCTGTCCACCATACTGCACGATGCAGCCCAGCACGGTACCGCGCGACTGCTCGCGCCGCACCAGCGCGATCACGTCTTCCTCGGTCAGCGGCTCGAAATACAGCCGGTCCGATGTGTCGTAGTCGGTGCTGACGGTCTCCGGGTTGCAGTTGACCATGATGGTCTCGAACCCGGCCTCGCGCAGCGCATAGGCTGCGTGCACGCAGCAATAGTCGAATTCGATGCCCTGGCCGATGCGGTTCGGCCCGCCGCCGAGGATGATGATTTTGTCCCTGTCCGACGGATCGGCCTCGCACGCGGGCGTGCCGAAGCCGCCTTCGTAGGTCGAGTACATGTACGGCGTGGCGGAGGCGAATTCGGCGGCACAGGTGTCGATGCGCTTGTACACCGGCTGCACGCCGAGTTTCTTCCGCAACGCCGCAACCTCGGCCACGCTCGTCTTCGCAAACCCGGCCAGTTGCCGGTCGGAGAAGCCGAGCGCCTTGAGCCGGCGCAACCCGGTGGCCTCGCGCGGCAGGCCGCTGGATTCCACCTCCCGCTCGGCGGCGACGACCTTTTCCAGCTCGCGCAGGAACCATGGGTCGAAGCGGCAGGCGTCGTGGATCTCCTCCACGCTGAGGCCCGCGCGCAGCGCCTGCGCGGCCATCAGCAGCCGGTCCGGCTTGGGCTGCGACAGTGCGGCACGGAACGCATCCGCCGTGCCGTCGCCAGGGGCCGCGATGGGGTCGAGGCCGGAGAACCCGGTCTCCATGCTGCGCAACCCCTTTTGCAGCGCCTCGGCGAAGCTGCGACCGATGGCCATGGCCTCGCCCACCGACTTCATGCTGGTGGTCAGCATCGCCGGCGTGCCAGGGAATTTCTCGAAGGTGAAGCGCGGGATCTTCACCACCACGTAGTCGATCGTCGGCTCGAAGCTCGCGGGCGTCACGCGCGTGATGTCGTTCGCCAGTTCGTCCAGCGTGTAGCCCACCGCCAGCTTCGCCGCGATCTTGGCGATCGGGAATCCGGTCGCCTTCGACGCCAGCGCGGACGAGCGCGACACACGCGGGTTCATCTCGATCACGACCATGCGCCCATCGGCCGGATTGACCGCGAACTGCACGTTCGATCCGCCGGTATCCACGCCGATCTTGCGCAGGCACGCGATGGAGGCATCGCGCATCCGCTGATATTCCTTGTCGGTCAGCGTCAGCGCCGGCGCGACCGTCACGGAATCGCCGGTATGGATGCCCATCGGATCGACGTTCTCGATGGCGCAGACGATGATGCAGTTGTCCGCGCGGTCGCGGACCACCTCCATCTCGAACTCCTTCCAGCCAAGCACGCTTTCCTCGACCAGCACCTCGCTGGTGGGCGAGGCTTCCAGCCCGCCGGAGACGATCTGCTCGAATTCCTCCCGGTTGTAGGCGATGCCGCCGCCGGTGCCGCCGAGCGTGAAGCTCGGCCGGATCACGGCGGGAAGCCCGACCATCGCCAGCGCCTCGCGCGCCTCGGCCATGTTGTGCGCGATGGCGCTTTTCGGACTCTCGATGCCGATCTCGGCCATCGCGTCGCGGAACTTCAGCCGGTCCTCGGCGCGGTCGATCACATCGGCTTTCGCGCCGATCAACTCGACGCCGTATTTCTCCAGCACGCCGCTGGCGGCGAGCTTCATCGCCGTGTTCAACGCCGTCTGCCCGCCCATGGTCGGCAGCAGCGCGTCCGGCTTCTCGCGCGCGATGATGCGCTCGACGAATTCGGGCGTGATCGGCTCGACATAGGTGGCGTCGGCCAATCCCGGATCGGTCATGATCGTCGCGGGATTGGAGTTGACCAGAACGACGCGATACCCCTCGGCCCGCAGCGCCTTGCACGCCTGCGCCCCGGAATAGTCGAACTCGCACGCCTGCCCGATGACGATGGGGCCGGCGCCGATGATGAGGATGGATTTGATGTCGGTGCGCTTGGGCATGTCAGGATTCCCCATCCATCATGGCGACGAACCGATGGAACAGATAATGGCTGTCCGTCGGCCCCGGGCTTGCCTCCGGGTGGTACTGCACGCTGAAGGCGCGCTTGTCCGGGCAGGCGATGCCCTCGTTGCTGCTGTCGAACAGCGATTTGTGCGTGACCGTCACGCCCGCCGGCAGCGAGGCTTCGTCCACCGCAAAACCGTGGTTCTGGCTGGTGATCTCGACGCGCCCGGTGGCCAGCTCCTGCACCGGCTGGTTGGCCCCGCGATGCCCGCGCGCCAGCTTGTAGGTGCGCCCGCCAAGGGCGAGGCCGAGCAACTGATGCCCGAGGCAAATGCCGAACACCGGCTTGTTCGCCGCCAGCACACCCTGGATCGCCGGCACCGCATACGTCCCGGTCGCCGCCGGGTCGCCGGGGCCGTTGGAGAGGAACACGCCGTCCGGGTTGTGGCGCAGAATGTCCTCGGCGGTGGCCGTCGCCGGCACCACGGTCACCCGGCACCCGGCGGCGGCGAGGCACCGCAGAATGTTGCGCTTGGCGCCATAATCCACCGCGACGACATGGTGCCTGGGCGCCACCTGCCGCCCGTGCCCGGTCGGCCACACCCATTCCGTCTCGTCCCAGGAATAGCTTTGCGTGCAGGAGACGGTTTTTGCCAGATCCATTCCCTCCAGCCCCGGCCACGCTTTCGCCTGCTCGATAAGTCTCGGCAAATCGAATCGTCCGTCGGCGGGGTGGCACAGAATGCCGTTCGGCGCGCCGCCGTCGCGGATGCGGGCGGTTAGCGCGCGGGTATCGACCCCGCTGAGCCCCGCGATGCCTTGCGCGCGCAGCCAGGCGTCGAGCTTCTGCGCCGAGCGCCAGTTGGACGGTTCGGTGACGTCCTGCTTGACGACGAGGCCGCGCGCGGCGATGCCCGCGGCTTCGAGGTCCTCGCCGTTGGTGCCGACATTGCCGATATGCGGGAAGGTGAAGGTGATGATTTGCCCGGCATAGGACGGATCGGTCAGGGTTTCCTGGTAGCCGGTCATGCCGGTGTTGAAGCAGACCTCGGCCGGCTCGCTGGTGGTGTGCGCGCCGAACCCGCGCCCCCAGAACACCGCGCCGTCGCCGAGCACGAGGCAGGCGGTGGCACCTTGCGGCGCGGAATTCGGGTCTTGCATCGGTATCTCCTGCGGCGCGCCGGGCATGTCGGCGAGCGAAAGCCCGGTCGCTTGGATCAGCGCGGGCCAATGGCGGGTGGGGATGTTGCCGTTCTGGCGCCACTTGCGCAGCGCCTCGGTTCCCACGCCGAGGCGGCGCGCGGCGGCTTCGGCGCCGCCCAGTCGGTCGATGATGTGGTCCACGGTCGTTGGCATGGCGCGCAGCCTATGGGAAATTTCTTCCCATCGCAATCGCAATCTGTCGTCGATGGGAAGTGGGTTCCCAGGTGCCACGGCGCGCGACATATAGTAGAGGACGTTTTTTCCCGGAGCATTCCGATGGCCCTGCGCGACCAATTCACCGAGCAGCTCAAGACCGCCATGAAGGCCGGCGACGCCCCGCGCGTCTCCACGTTGCGCATGATCCTGGCCAAGCTGAAGGACACCGACATCGCCGCCCGCCCCGCGCTCGACAAGGTGCCCGACGAGCAGATCGTCGCCATGCTGCGCACCATGACCAAGTCGCGGCGCGAGAGCGTGGAGCTTTATAAGCAGGGCAAGCGCGACGATCTGGTGGCCAAGGAGGAGGCCGAGATCGCCGTGATCGAGGCATTCCTGCCGCAACAGATGGATGCCGCCGCCACCGAGGCCGCCGTGGTCGCTGCCATCGCGGAAACCGGGGCGGCCAGCATCAAGGACATGGGCAAGGTAATGGCGGCGCTGAAGGCGAAACACGCGGCGACTCTGGATATGGCCAGGGTCGGGCCGGTGGTGAAGGCGAAGCTGGGCGGCTGATGGCGCTGCCGCCGGAATTCCTGGACGAGCTGCGCGCCCGCACCCCGCTCGCCTCGGTGGTGGGGCGGCGGGTGAAGCTTGCCCGGTCAGGGCGCAACTGGAAGGGCTGCTGCCCATTCCACGGCGAGAAGACGCCGAGCTTCTATGTGTATGACGACCACTACCATTGCTTCGGCTGCGGCGCGCATGGCGACGCGGTGACGTTCGTCATGCAGTCGCAGGGTGCGGGCTTCGTCGAGGCGGTGGAGCAGCTTGCCGCCGAGGCGGGCCTGGATGTGCCCAAGCCCACCCCGGCGGCGGCGGAAGCGGCGCGGCGGCGGCTCGACCTGCAAGACGTGCTGGAAGCGGCGGCCGGCGTGTTCCAGCGCAAGCTGTTCCTCCCCGAAGGGGCGCGCGCGCTCGATTATCTGCGCGGGCGCGGCCTGTCGGAGGCGACCATCCGCCGCTTCAGCCTCGGCTGGTCGGGCGAGGGGCGTGGCGCGCTCGCGGCCGAGTTGTCCCGCCAGGACATTTCTCCGGACATGCTGGTCCGTGCCGGGTTGATGACGGAACCGTCGGACGATCGCGGGTCGCGGGAATTTTTCTTCAACCGGGTGATGTTCCCGATCCGCGACCGGCGCGGCCGGGCGATCAGCTTCGGCGGCCGCATCATGGGCGATGGCCAGCCGAAATACCTCAACGGCCCGGAGACCGACCTGTTCTCCAAGCGCCGCACCCTGTTCGGCCTGGATTTCGCGCGCGAGGCGGCGCGCGGCGGCGCCGTGGTGGTGGCGGTGGAAGGCTACATGGATGTGATCGCGCTGCATCAGGCGGGGTTCGCCGGCGCGGTGGCGCCGCTCGGCACCGCGCTGACCGAGGAACAACTGGAGGAATTGTGGCGCCTCTCGCCCGCGCCGGTGCTGTGCTTCGACGGTGACAAGGCGGGCGCGCGGGCGGCGGCGCGCGCGGCGGAACTGGCGTTGCCGCTGCTGACGCCGGAACGCTCGCTGCGGCTTGCGGCCTTGCCATCGGGGGAGGACCCGGACACGCTGGCGCGGCGCGGCGGCGCGCCGGCGTTCCAGGGCGTGCTGGATGCGGCGCGCCCGCTGTCGGAGGCGCTGTTCGATCTGGTGCGCGAGAGCACCGGCGAGGCGACGCCGGAACAGCGCGCGGCGCTGCGCGGCCGGCTGGAGGAGACCGCCGGCCGCATCCGCGACAAGGCGCTGGCGGGCGAATACCGCCGCATGCTGCTCGATCGCTTCTATGAGCGGCGGGCCGCCGCGCGCCCACGGCGCGGGGCGCCGGCTGTGGCGCGGCCGATCCTGCTGAACCGCCCGGTGCCGAGCCCGCTGCTCGCCGAGGCCGAACGCTGCCGCACGCTGTTGGCGATCCTACTGCGCCACCCCAATCTGCTGCATGATGTCGAGGAGGCATTGAGCCGCATCGACCTGCCCGCGCCGCTGTTGCGCCTGCGCGATGCGATTCTGCATTGGAGTGCCTCGGCCCCGGCGCTTGACTCGGATGCGCTGATCACCCACCTGACGTCGGTTGGTTTGGCGGCGGATGCCGCGCAGGCCCTTTCGGTGGTTCCCTATCCGCTGCCGGCTTGCGCGCGGCCCGGCGCCCAGCCGGCGGAGGCCGAGGCAGGCTGGTGGCATTTCTTCGGGCTGTTGGACCCGGGCGGGCTGGAGGAAGAAGTCGCAACCGCCGCGCGGGAGTTCGCCAGCCGGCCGGACGAGGCCGCTCACCGCCGCCTGACCGCGCTGTGCACCGCCCGCGACGCGCTGCGCCGCGGCGAACAGGGACAGGATGCCGACCTTTGATGTGTCTTGACCATACCGGCTTCGACCACCCCGGCCGCGCGCCGGGTTTTCGACAAGCTGTCTTCATCTTCGGAGTGCCCTGAACGATGGCCACCAAGCCGAGCGTTGCCGCCGACGCCGTCACCACCGAACAGGATTCCGACACGACCCTGCTCGATGTCCAGTCCGCCGCCGTCAAGCGGCTGATCGCCAAGGGCAAGGAGCGTGGGTACATCACCTTCGACGAACTCAACGTCGTCCTCTCGCCGGAGCAGACCAGCTCCGAGCAGATCGAGGATGTGATGGCCAATCTCTCCGAGATGGGCATCCAGGTCGTCGAGAGCGAGGAAACCGAGGACGGCGAGGCCCCGGCCGCCAAGGTCGAGAAGACCGAGGAGGAGGGCAGCGAGGAAGCCAGCGGCAACGTCGATGAGGAAAGCCTCGGCCGCACCGACGATCCGGTGCGGATGTACCTGCGCGAGATGGGCAGCGTCGAACTGCTCTCCCGCGAGGGCGAGATCGCCATCGCCAAGCGGATCGAGGCCGGCCGCGACATGATGATCGGGGGCTTGTGCGAAAGCCCCCTGACCTTCCGCGCCATCATCGCCTGGCACGACGCGCTCAAGGGCGGGCGGATGCTGCTGCGCGACATCATCGACCTCGAAGCCACCCAGGGCGGCCCGCCGGCCGCGGCGGTGGAGGCGGACGGCGCCGCCGGCCCGCCGGCCGAGGTGGCGTTCGAGGCGCCGCCTGACGACGACGAGGGCGAGGAAGGCGAGGGCAGCGGCCTGTCGCTGTCGGCGCTGGAAGAAAAGCTGAAGCCGGAAGTGCTTGCCACCTTCGAGGAGATCGAAGGCCTGTACAAGAAACTCAGCAAGATGCAGTCCAAGCGTCTGGAGAGTTTCACCAGCGGCGAGGAAGTCAGCGCGCGATCGGAGAAATCCTACGAGAAGCTGCGCGAGGAACTGGTCGCCAAGGTCGAGCAGGTGCGGCTGCACAACAACCGCATCGAGGAGCTGGTGATGCAGCTCAAGCAGCTCAACCAGCGCCTGACCGGCCTGGAAGGGCAGCTTCTGCGCATGGCGGAATCGGCCAAGGTGCCGCGCGACGACTTCCTCGACCATTACCGCAACCACGAGCTTGACCCGAACTGGCTGGAGCGCGTCGGCAATCTGCCGAGCAAGGCATGGAAGGCGTTCACCGCCCGCCATTCCGGCGATGTGACGCGCGTGCGCTCGCAGATCTCGGCCGTGGCCACCGATGCCGGCCTGCCGATCAGCGAATTCCGCCGGGTGTACGCGACGGTCAGCCGTGGCGAGCGCGACAGCGCGCGCGCCAAGAAGGAGATGATCGAGGCCAACTTGCGCCTCGTGATCTCGATTGCCAAGAAATACACCAATCGCGGGCTGCAATTCCTCGACCTGATCCAGGAAGGCAACATCGGCCTGATGAAGGCGGTGGATAAGTTCGAGTACCGGCGCGGCTACAAGTTCTCGACCTATGCGACGTGGTGGATTCGCCAGGCGATCACCCGCAGCATCGCCGATCAGGCGCGCACGATCCGTATTCCCGTGCACATGATCGAGACCATCAACAAGCTGGTGCGCACCAGCCGGCAGATGCTGCACGAGATCGGCCGCGAGCCGCAGCCGGAGGAACTGGCGGAAAAGCTGGGGATGCCGCTGGAAAAAGTGCGCAAGGTGCTGAAGATCGCGAAAGAGCCGATCAGCCTGGAGACGCCGATCGGCGACGAGGAGGATTCGCATCTCGGCGACTTCATCGAGGATAAGGCAGCGGTGATCCCGCTGGATGCCGCGATCCAGGCGAACCTGCGCGAGGCGACCACGCGCGTGCTGTCCAGCCTGACACCGCGCGAGGAGCGCGTGCTGCGCATGCGCTTCGGCATCGGGATGAACACCGATCACACGCTGGAGGAAGTCGGCCAGCAGTTCAACGTCACGCGCGAGCGCATCCGCCAGATCGAGGCCAAGGCGCTGCGCAAGCTGAAACACCCCAGCCGCAGCCGCAAGCTGCGCAGCTTCCTGGACGATTGATGCTGACCCGTCGAACATCCCCGGTGCGGTGCGCGCCATGAGCCTCGCGCATCAGGAACCGACCGTGCGCGTGGGCGTGGTGGTGACGTTTCTGCGCATGGACGCGCCGCCGCAGGACCCCGCGCGCAAGCTGCCGGCCAACGCCGAGGTGCGGCGCGACCGCTGGTGCACGGTCGAGCAGTACCGGATGCTCTACAACACCGTCGGCGGCCAGTATGTCTGGTGGCTGCGGCGCATCGTGCCGGATCACGCGCTGGCGGCGATGCTGCGGGATACGCGGGTGTCGATCCATATCCTGCATGTCGACGGCGAGGTCGCTGGGTTCTACGAGCTGGACCGCACCCCCTGGCCTACCGTCAATCTCAGCTATTTCGGGCTGATGCCGCACGCGGTCGGCAAGGGGCTTGGGTTCGCCTTCCTGCGCCATGCCGTCGATACCGCCTGGGCGATGGGGCCGCGCGCGGTGACCGTCAACACCTGCACCGCCGACCATCCGCGCGCGCTGCCGACCTATGTCCGCGCCGGGTTCCGCCCGGTGCGGCAGGTGCGGGAGGAATGGAACGTGCCGGTTCGCCTGGGCCTGGACATCCCCGAGGCCCTGCGCATCTGAGCTTCGGATTGCGCGGCGCGGCGGCGCTTGCCACTGTTGACGCAAGCTCAGGGGGCAGGAATGAAAATCACGCTGGCGGCGCTGGCCGCGCTATCGGTGATCTCGCTTGGAATCGCCGCGCGGGCCGAGATTCCGGACCATGTCTTGCGTGTCGGCGTGCTGAACGACATGGCTGGGCCGTTCGCGGCCCAATCCGGCCCCGGCTCGGTGGTCGCGGCGCAAATGGCGGCCGAGGATTTCGCGCCGGAGGCCGGCGGGCTGCGGGTGGAAATCCTCTCGGGCGACCATCAGAACAAGGCCGATATCGGCGCCACCATCGTACGGCAGTGGATCGACCGCGACGGGGTGACGGCGGTGGCCGATTCAGTGAACTCCGGGGTCGGGCTCGCGATCAACCAGATCCTGCGCGAGAAGCATCGCACGTTCGTCGCCACCAATGTCGGTACGTCGGAC
>JAKBCB010000117.1 GCA_021808185.1 Pseudomonadota bacterium | reverse complement strand
CCTCCGGACTGGTGGAGGCGATCGAGGTGAAAGGCGGCCTGGTACACGTCAGCCTGCTGACCGACCGCGCCCGCGCGCCCAAGATGGAACCGGTGCGCGCGGCGGTGGAGAAGCACCTGTCCCGGCAACCCGGCGTGAAGAACGTCACGGCGGTGCTCACCTCGGCCACCCCCGCGCCGGCCCCCGCCGCCGCCGCCGGCCACGGCCACGGCCACGGCCACGGCCACGCGCATGGCCCGGCCGCGAAGCCGCAGCTGCTCGCCGACGTGAAGGCGGTGGTCGCGGTCGCCTCCGGCAAGGGCGGCGTGGGAAAATCCACCGCCGCCGTCAACCTCGCGGTGGCGTTGGCACAGATGGGGCTGCGCGTCGGCCTGCTGGACGCCGACATCTACGGCCCGAGCCTGCCGCGCATGCTGGGCCTCGCCCGCAAGCCGGAGGTGCGCGGCGACAAGATGGTCCCGCTGCCGGCCTGGGGCCTGAAGGCCATGTCCATCGGCTTCCTGGTGGAGGAGGAGACGCCCATGATCTGGCGCGGCCCGATGGTGATGGGCGCGCTGGAACAGATGATGGGACAGGTCGAGTGGGGGCCGCTCGACATCATGATCGTCGATATGCCGCCCGGCACCGGCGACGCGCAACTGACCATGGCGCAGCGCGTGGCGCTCGCCGGCGCCGTCATCGTCTCCACCCCGCAGGACATCGCGCTGCTGGACGCGCGGCGCGGCGTGAAGATGTTCGAGCGGACGCGCGTGCCGGTGCTCGGGCTGATCGAGAACATGTCCTATTATTGCTGCCCGAACTGCAACCACCGCGCCGAGATCTTCGGCCACGGCGGCGCGAAGGCCGAGGCGCACCGGCTCGGCACCGAGTTCCTGGGCGAGATCCCGCTGCTGCTGGACATCCGCACCGCGAGCGACGCCGGCACGCCGATCGTGGCGGCGGCGCCGGACAGCGAGGCGGCGCGCGCCTTCGGCGCCATCGCCCAGCGCGTCTGGGCCAAGGTGAACCCGGCCGAGGCCGGCAAGGCGCCGGCCTTCCCGCGTATCGTCGTGGAGTAGCGGACAGCCGCGAGTTCGGGTGCGCCCCGAACTCGCGGCAAGCCTGCTCAGGGGGTTCGCGGACTTGCCTGCGCGGCGTGGGTGGGCGTGACGCGCTTGTAGAACAGCACCGTGTCGTGCGGCGTGCGGCCGTCGGCGTTCAGCGCGTAGTCCGGGATGCGCCCGCATTCGGTCCAGCCGCCACCGCGATACAGCGATTCCGCGAAATCGTCCGCGCGCGTGTCCAGTGTCAGCAACGACCGCCCGGCGGCGGCCGCCTCGGCTTCGATCCGCGCCAGCAGCGCCCGGCCGATGCCGCGCCGCCGCGCATCCGGATGCACCAGCATCTTCGCCACATCCGCGCGATGCGGCTGGTTCTCCGGCGTCGCCAGATCGAGCTGCACGGTGCCGGCGATGGTGCCGTCGCTCCATGCCACCAGCAGGATCTTCTCCCCGCGCGCGACGGACGACGACACCTTGCGCCAGAATGCCAGCGCCCGCTCCATCGACAGCGGCGGCAGGAACGAGACGGCGGCACCGTCGTTCACGCACGCCACCAGGGCACGCGCGAGCCCGTACTCCGCCGAGGCCGCCGCCGCCGCGTCCAGCCGCTCGACGACCACGCCCGTCAGCGGCTTGGCATAGGCGAACTCGATGGAATGCGATTTGTCGTCGAGCGCGCGGATCGGGCCGGAGCGGACGTAGCCGCGCTTTTCGTAGAACCGGTGCGCGCGGTCGAAGCGCGTGTCGCTCCACAGCCTCATATGTGTCGCGCCGTGCGCGCGCGCGAACGCCTCCGCCGTGTCGGCCAAGACGTGCGCGAGGCCGCCGCCGCGATGTTCGCGCGCCACGTACACCTTCGCGAGTTCCCAGTCGCCCTCGTCCAACGGCCAGACGCAGACCAGCCCGACCACCGCCGCATCGACCTCAGCCACCCATGCGGCACCACCGCGCCCGGCAGCGTGGCTCGCGATGCGCAGCAGCTCCGGCGCCTCGCCCTCGATATCGATCACGCAGCCGGGATATTCGCTCCAGCAGGCACCGACGACGCGAACGATGCCGGGGGCATCGTCATCGCGCGCCGGCCGGATCACCGCAATCCCGCGACGAAGCGCGCGATGCGGCGGCACCCGTCCTCCAGGCTCGCCTCGTCGGTCGCGTAGCTGATGCGCAGATACGGGCTCATGCCGAAGGCCGCGCCGAACACGGTTGCCACATGCTGTTCCTCCAGCAGGGCCACGGCAAAATTCTCGTCCGTGTCGATACGCTTGCCGCCGGCGCTGGTGCGGCCAAGGCAGCCGGCCACGTTGGGGAACACATAGAACGCCCCTTCCGGCCGGTGGCAGGCGATGCCCGGAATGGCGTTCAGCATGTCCACGACAAGATCGCGCCGGCGGCGGTAGATCTCCGCGCGTTCGGCGACAAGTTCCTGCGGCCCGTCAAGCGCGGCCACGGCGGCGGCTTGCCCGACAGTGGAGACGCCGGCCGTCGCCTGCCCCTGCGTATTGGCCATCGCGCGGATCAGATCCTTCGGCCCGACGCCGAAGCCGATACGCCAGCCGGTCATCGCATAGGTCTTGGACACGCCGGACACGGTCAGAATGCGGTCGCGCAGGCGCGGTTCCACGGCGGCGAGGGTCGCGAACTCGAAGCCGCCATAGACCATGTGCTCGTACATGTCGTCGGACAGAATCCAGACATGCGGATGCTTCAGCATCACCTCGCCCAGCGCGGCAAGCTCGGCGCGCGAGCACGCGGCGCCGCTCGGGTTGTTCGGGAAATTCAGAAACAGCCAGCGCGTGCGCGGGGTGATCGCCGCGTCCAGATCCTCCGGCCGCAGCCGGAAGCCGTTGTTCTGCGGGCAGCTTACGTAAGTCGGCGTGCCGCCGACGACATGCGTCATCAGCGCGTAGGCCGACCAGAACGGCGTCGGGATCAGCACCTCGTCGCCGTCCTCGACGGTGGCCAGCAGCGCGTCGTAGATCACCTGCTTGCCGCCGTTGCCGACGACGATCTGATCGAGCCCGTATTCCAGCCCGTGCTCGCGCGCGTATTTGCGCTGCACCGCCTGCTTCAGCGCACGCGTGCCGTCCTGCGGCGGATACTTGGTATCGCCCCGCAACGCCGCCGCGTGCGCGGCCTCGATCGCATGCGGCGGTGTCGCGAAGTCCGGCTCGCCGATGGTCAGCGTGATGACGTTCTTGCCCGCGTCCCGCAGTTCGCGCGCGCGGACGGTCAGGGCAACCGTGGGCGCGACGCGCGCCTTCTCCAGCCGTTTGGCGAAGCCGGGCATGGGATCAGCGCAGCCCTGCGCAAAAGCGCTGGATGCGCGTGCAGGCTTCGCGCAGGCTCTCGGTGTCGGTCGCGTAGCTGATGCGGAAATGCCCCGGATACATGAACGCCGAGCCGTGCACGGCGGCCACGCCCTGTTCTTCCAGCAGCGCGATGACGAAGCTCTCGTCATCGACGATCTTCGCGCCACCGGCCGAGGTCTTGCCGATGCAGCCATGCACGGAGGGGAACACGTAGAACGCGCCTTCCGGCTTGTGGCAGTTGATGCCCGGCGCCTGGTTCAGCATGTCCACCACCAGATCGCGCCGGGCCTTGTACACAGCGACCATCTCGCCGATGAAATCCTGCGGGCCGCTCAATGCCTCCAGCGCCGCTGCCTGACCGATGGAGCTGGTGTTGCTGGTCGATTGGCTCTGCAACTTGTCCATCGCCTTGGTCATCGCCACCGGCGCGCCGGCGAAGCCGATGCGCCAGCCGGTCATCGCATACGCCTTGGAGCACCCGTTCATGGTGATGGTGCGCTCGCGCAGCTTCGGCTCCACCTCCACGATGGTCGCCGGCCGGAAGCCGTCGTAGGCGAGTTTTTCGTAGATGTCGTCGGTGAAGATCCAGACATCCGGATGCCGCAGCAGCACGTCGCAGATCGGCCGCAATTCCTCGGCCGAGTAGGCGGCGCCCGTGGGGTTGCACGGGTTGTTGATCATGAACCACTTGGTGCGCGGCGTGATCGCGGCTTCCAGATCCTCCGCGCGCAGCTTGAAGCCGTTGTTCTGCCCGCATGGCACGATCACCGGCTTGCCATCGGCAAGTGCGACGATGTCGGGATAGCTGACCCAGCACGGCGAGGGGATGATGACCTCGTCGCCCGCGTTCAGCGTCGCCACCATGGCGTTGAAGATCACCTGCTTGCCGCCGGTGGAGATGATGATCTCCTCCGGCTTGTAGTCGATGCCGGAATCCCGCTTGAACTTCTCCGCCACCGCCTTGCGCAGCGCGAGCGTGCCGGACACGTCGGTGTATTTCGTCTCGCCCTTCTGGATCGCGCGGATCGCCGCGTCCTTCACATTCTGCGGCGTGTCGAAGTCGGGTTCGCCCGCCGAAAGCGAAATGATGTCCCGCCCGGCCGCCTTCAGCGCACGCGCCTTGGTGGAAATGGCGATGGTCTGGCTCGGGCTGATGCGGTCGAGCCGTTCGGCGGTGAGGTGCATAGGGGGCGCTCGGAGGAAGTTTGGGATTAGGGCGAAGCCGCGCAACCTAATCCCGTGCGCCGGCACGGGCAACCACTGGCGCGGGCTACTCCGCCTCGCCGTCCTGGCGGAAGGGCGAGGCGGCGGCCAGCGCCTCGATCTCGGCCAGCATCGCCGGACGTTCCTGGTCGAGGAAGTTTGCCACCGCGCGGCGCAGGCCGGCGTGGTAGATCATATGCGCGGAATAGGTCGGCACCGGGCGATAGCCGCGCTGGATCTTGTGCTCGCCCTGCGCCCCCGCCTCAACCCGCGCCAAGCCATGCGCGATGGCGAAGTCGATGGCGCGGTAATAGCAAAGCTCGAAGTGCAGGAACGGAAACTCGCCGCGGCAGCCCCAGTTGCGGCCATAAAGGGCATCCGTGCCGGCCAGATTGAGCGCGCCGGCCACCGGCACGCCATCCTTGCGCGCCAGCATCAGCACCACCCGCTCGCCCAACCGTTCCCCCAGCAACGGAAAGAATTTCGGCGTCAGATACGCACTGCCCCATTTGCGATCGACGGTCGAGGTGTAGAACTCATAGAAGGCGGCCCAGTCGCGCTTGCCGATCTCAGGGCCACGCAGCGCCAGAAACTCCAGTCCGCAACCGTTCGCATCCCGCCGCTCGCGCCGGATCGACTTGCGCTTGCGCGACGACAAGGCGCCGAGGAAATCGTCGAACGTGGCAAAGCCGTCGTTGCGCCAATGGAACTGCGTGCCGATGCGTTGCAGCCACCCCGCCTCGCCAAGGACGGAAAAATCCGCCTCCGAACAGAACGTGGCGTGCACCGAGGACACGTCCAGTTCGCGTCCCGCCTGTGCCAGCGCCTGCGCCAGGGCGGCGGCCGGCACGCCGCAGCCGGGGCGCACCAGCAGGCGCGGGCCGGGCACCGGGCTGAACGGGACCGCGACTTGCAGCTTCGGGTAGTAGCTGCCGCCCGCCTGCTCGAACGCCCGCGCCCAGCCGTGGTCGAACACGTATTCGCCGTAGCTGTGGGATTTGGCGTACATCGGCGCCACCGCCACCACGGCGCCGCCATCGCGCAGCACCGCGTGCTGTGGCAGCCAGCCGGTGCGCGCATTGGCCGAGCCGCTGTCCTCGACGGCGGACAGGAACCCGTAGGAAACGAACGGGTTATCCGGCCCCGCGCAGGCATCCCAGTCCGCGCGGGGGATCTCCCCGATGGCCTTGTGCAGCGTCAGTGTCAGCGCGGAGGAACCGTCGGGCATACCGGCTAAGGTAGGCACGCGGCCGCTTCAGGCAATGCGGAACACGCCCTCGACCTCGACCGCCGCGTCCAGCGGCAGCGAGGGCACGCCGATCGTGGTGCGCGCGTGCCGGCCCCGGTCGCCGAACACCTCGACGGCGAGGTTGCTCGCCCCGTTCATCGCCGCCGCGTGCTGGGTGAAATCCGCCCCCGCCGCGATGAAGCCGCCGAGGCGGACGACCTGCACCACCCGGTCCAGATCCCCGGTCGCGGCCTTCAGATGCACCAGCAAGTTGATGAAGCTCTGGCGGCAGGCTTTCGCCGCGTCCTCGATGCTGATCGCCGCACCGACCTTGCCCGTCCAGGCCACCTTGCCGTCGATCGCCGGCAGTTGGCCGGAGATGAACACCAGATCGCCCGCGACCACATAGGGCACGTAATTGGCGATGGGCTGCATCGGGCTCGGCAGTTCGATGCCGAGCGCCTTCAGTTTCGCGTCGATTTGTCCGGCCATCGGCCCTGCTCCGTCCGTCAAAAACTACTTCACCACCCGCAGCCGGCGGCGCGGGGAGTCTTCCTGCGGAAAATCGAGCGGCAGCAGCGGCGGCGCCGCCGGTTCCTCCTCGATCTCCGGCTGCGGCAGATCCGTCCGCCCCAGATAATGCGCGGCCAGCGAGCGGAACACGTAGTCGAGCACCGAGGTCGCCCGCGTCACCGCCGCGTCGCCCTCGACGCTTCCGGCCACGCCGAAGCGGGTGGCGACGAAGGTCTCGACGAATTCATCGAGCGGCACGCCATGTTGCAGCCCGAGGCTGACCGCCTGTCCGAACGCCTCCAGCAGCCCCCGGAAGGCGGCGGATTCCTTGGGCATCGCGATGGCGATCTCGCCGAGCGTGCCGTCCGTGTGCTCGCCAGTGCGCAGGAACAGCCGGTGGCCGGCGATGCTGGCCTTTTGCGTGGCACCGGCATGGCGCGCCGGCAGGTCGCGGCGCGGGGGCGGTGCCGCCTTCGCACTCGCGGGCGCAAGCGCCGCGCGCGCCACGGGCGCCGCCGGCAGCCGGTGGAAGAACGGCGCCACGGCCGCAAACATCGCCGCGTGCGCCTCGGCCGAGACCGTGGGGAAGGGCGAGGCGCCCGCGAGCACGCCCGCCAGCGCCGCCTCCGCCGTCAATCCGCGCGAGACCAGCGCGGCGCGGGCCGCGCGCGTCAGGCGCCCCTCGTCGTCCAGCGGCGAGAATGCCGGCGCGACGCCGCCGGTCTCTACCCCGAGCAGCGCGTCGGCAAGGCCCGGCGCCATGAGGGCGGTGGTCGCGTCGTGCCGCCGCGCGGGGCGGGCGGCCGCGCGCCGCCGCGCCTCGGCGATGCGCGCGACAAGTCCGGGAACGGCGGTCGCGGCGGGGCCCGGCGGCAGCGGCGCCGCCATGGCCAGCGCCCCGAACGTGTCCGCCAGTTCGGCCGAGGCGACCTCGGACGCCGCGCGCACGAACGCAGCCAGCCCGCACGCGAGGTCGCGCGCCGCCGCGCTGTCGTAGTCGATGCCCAGCGCCGCCAGCAGCCCGGCCAGATCGGCCATGCCGACCCGCACGCACGCCGCCGATGGCGCGGCCAGCGCGACGCCGAAGGTCGCCGTCTCCACCGCCTCGGCAAAACCGGGCAGGTCGAAGCCGAGCGACGAGTCGTAAAACGCCGCGAGATTGAGCAGGAACCCCGGCTCGCTGCCGGTCGCGCCGCGCCAGACCGGGGCGGTCGGTGCGCCGCGCCGCGACATCAGCAGCCCGCGCAGCCGCGTGCCCAGGTCGCCGCCGATGCCGGCCTGCCGCGCCCGCTCGGCGATCGGGCGAATCCAGCCCTCCGCCGCGTGCTCCAGGCTGACAGGCCCCTCGCCGGGTGCCAGTTCCGCCAGCGCCGCCGCCGCGCGGTCGTCCCATCCGGCGGGAAGGCTGACCATCCGTGCGTCGCCGTCCGGATCGGGGAAGGCAGCGACGCGGCGCATGCGCACGCCACGCCAGGGCAGGCTCGGTTGCGGTTTGCTCGGCTTCATGGCGCGGATGCTAGGCGGGCGCGCCGCGACTCGGAAGCGCATTTTGGGGCTCGTTGAGCATCCGACCACAAAATCCTGTGGAGAACCCCCAGCAGCGCGGGTGAGGTGGACCGCGCGCCGGGCCTCGCCTATATCAGCGGGCATGAACATCGGCACGCGCATCTTCACCTGGCTGAACGGCCGCCAGATCGGCCGCGACGCCGCCGGCAACATATACTATGAGGACAAGCGCCCGCGGCACGGCCTGCGCACGCGCCGCTGGGTCGCCTATGCCGGCGCGCCCGAGGCCAGCTCGGTGCCGCCCGAGTGGCACGCATGGCTGCATTACACCACCGACGCACCGATCAAGCTGGCGAGTCCCCGCCCCTGGATAAAGCCGCACGAGGCCAACCACACCGGCACGCCGGAAGGTTATCGCCCGCCCGGCCACGACTACCAGGGCGGCCGGCGACCGCACGCGACCGGCGACTACGAGGCGTGGTCGCCCGACGCCGGCACCGCGGGCTGATCGGCTACATGGCGCAGCGCAACGGCGCGGAGCTGCTCGCGGGCGCGGTCGTGCTCGTGGTGGCCATCGGCTTCCTCGGCTACGGGTTGGCCAACACCGGCCACACGATGGGCTCCGGCTACGCGCTGCACGCCAAGTTCGACCGCATCGACGGCCTGTCCATCGGCTCGGACGTGCGGGTGGCCGGTGTCAAGGTCGGCAGCATCACGGCAACCGCGATCGATCCGCAAACATATCAGGCCCTCGTCAGCTTCTCGGTCGCGCCCGAGATCAAGCTGCCGAAGGACAGCAGCGCCGTCGTGACCAGCGACGGCCTGCTCGGCGGCAAGTATCTGGCGCTGGAGCCGGGCGGCGACACCGCCATGGTGCCGCCCGGTGGGGATCTGACGCTGACGCAGTCCTCGATCAGCCTCGAACAACTGCTCGGCAAGTTCATCTTCTCCGTCGGCAACCTCGGCGGCCAGAAGCCGGCGGATGGCGCGGCCGCGCCGGCCGCGCCCAAATGAGCACGCCCACGGTCTGGCCGCGGCCGGACGGCACGCCGATCTCCTGCCGCGAGAAACTCCGCACGCTGGCCGAGAACCACGCCGAACTGGCGCAGGCGATGCAGGATGCGTTCGACGACGCGGTGCTGATGGGCGTGGACGAGCAGGCGATGCGCCGCATCCTCGCTGGGATGATCGGCGGCCTCGTCAGCCCGAAGCGGGCGCGCTCGGCCGAATGAGCCGGGCTGTATGATGCGCCTCCCGCTCGGGGCCGCGCTGGTGGCGTTGCCGCTGGCCGGCGCGCTGGCGCAGCAGCCGCCGGCCCCGGCCGCGCCGGTGCCAGCGCCGGACCAGCCGCCCGCCGCCGCCGTGCCGCCGCCGCCGGTCTGGCTACCGCGCGGCGTCGCCGACCTGATGGCCCTCGATAAGGTCACCGCGCGCGCGACGGCGCTGAGCGTGCGAGTCGGCCAGTCCGCGACGTTCGGCACCCTGAGCATCGCCGTGCGCGTCTGCGACACCCGCCCGCCCGACCAGCCGGCCGACGCCACCGCCTATCTGG
>JAKBCB010000116.1 GCA_021808185.1 Pseudomonadota bacterium | reverse complement strand
CGACTGGGTGCCGCGCGACCTGTGGCGGCGGCACATGCATCTGCTGGCGCACCAGACCATGCCGATCCTGCGCGCCCTGACCGGCACCCAGCATCTGGCACCGGAACGCGCGGCGGCGGAATGATTTGGCCCCGATGACGCGCGCGCCGGTTTCGGGCTACGCAGTCGGGTTTTGGCGGGGGGAATGCATGGAACACGACGAAGCTGACGGCGCTGCGCCGGAGCGCGATCCGTATGTCACCGGATCGAACGCGCCCGGCATCGGCCAGCGCAGTCTGGAGCAAGCGATCGGCGCGCAGGTGCGGGCGCATCGCGCGCGCCTCGGCCTGAAGGCTGCCGATCTGGCGGCGGCGGCCGGCGTCTCCGGCAGCCTGATGTCCAAGATCGAGACCGGGCAGGTCTCCGCCTCGCTCTCCACGCTACAAGCGGTCGCGGCGGCGCTGAACGTGCCGCTCGCGCAGTTCTTCGCCGCCGCCGAGGAACAGCGCGATTGCTCGTATGTGCGCCACGGCCAGGGGGTGGTGATCGAGCGGCGCGGCACCAAGGCCGGGCATCAGTACACCTTGCTCGGCCACTCGGTGTCCGGCGATCTGGTGGTCGAACCGTACCTGATCACGCTCTCGCGAGAAGCTGTGCCGTATACCGCGTTCCAGCATGCCGGCGTCGAGATGATCTACATGCTGACCGGGCGCGTCACCTACCGCCACGCCGACAAGACATACGACCTCGGTCCAGGCGACACGCTGATGTTCGACGCATCGGCGGCACACGGGCCCGAGGAATTGAACGAACTGCCGATGACCTATCTTTCGATCATCACATACGCGCGTAATGGATAATTTCCCGACGCGAAAGCCATCTTCGCGCCATTGACTCGCCGGGCCACGCCGCTACGGTCGTTCGACGAAGCAAGGGACGCAACCATGTGCGGCATCGTGGGGCTGTTTGCGAAGACTCCATCCATCGAGGCGGAGCTGGGCGCGCATCTGGCCGCGATGCTGGGCACGCTGGCCGAGCGCGGGCCCGACAGCGCCGGTTTTGCCGTCTATGCCCCGGCCGATGCCGCGACGATGAAGTTCACTCTGCGCCCGCCCGGCGGGACGGACCCGGAGGCGCTGCTCGCGCGGCTCGGCATCCCTGACAGTTCCATCCAAACGCGTGGCAGCCATGCGGTGCTGAGTGTCCCGGCCGAGCACGACGCGCGGGCGCGGGCGGCGCTGGCAGCCCAGGCGCCCGACACCGTGGTGGTCGGCCGCGGTCGCGCCATGGAGTTGTACAAGGAGGTCGGATTGCCGGCCGACGTGGCGCGGGGGTTCGGACTAGGGGACATGCGCGGCACGCACGGCATTGGCCACACGCGCATGGCGACCGAATCCGCGGTCACCACCGACGGCGCCCACCCGTTTTCGACCGGGCCCGACCAGTGCCTGGTCCATAACGGCTCGCTGTCCAACCACAACGGGCTGCGGCGGGAATTGCAGCGTGTTGGCTACGGTTTCGCCACCGACAACGACACCGAGGTCGCCGCCGTGTATCTGACGGCGCGGATGCGCGACGGCCTCTCGCTTGGCGATGCGCTGCACGGCGCGCTGCGCGACCTCGATGGGTTCTACACGTTCGTCGTGGGCACTGGCACCGGGTTCGCCGTCCTTCGTGACCCGATCGCCTGCAAGCCGGCGGTGATGGCCGAGACGGCCGAGTTTGTCGCATTCGGCACCGAGTACCGCGCATTGGCGGGCCTGCCCGGCATCGACACGGCCCGCGTGTGGGAGCCGGAGCCCGGGCGCGTCTATGCGTGGGAGCACGGGCCGACGGCATGACCCCGGAGCCGCAGACCGTCGATCTGGCCGATACCAGCGTGCGCGACCTGAACGCAGCCCTGCACGCGCTCTCGCCCGACACCAACATGACCGCGTGGCGTGTGCTCAACCCGGGCGGACGCCACGCCCTCGCCGCCGGGCTGCTCGCCCCGGTCACGGTCGAGATCATGGGCCATGCCGGTTACTACTGCGCCGGCATGAACCAGATGGCCACCGTGGTGGTGCACGGCAACGCCGGCACCGGGGTGGCGGAGAACATGATGTCCGGGCGGGTGGAGGTGCGCGGCGACGCGAGCCAGTCCGCCGGGGCGAGCGCGCATGGCGGGCTGCTGCTGATCGGCGGCAATGCCGGCGCGCGCTGCGGGATCTCGCTCAAGGGTGCGGACATCGTGGTGAAAGGCTCGGTCGGTCACATGTCGGCGTTCATGGCGCAGGCCGGAACGCTGGTCGTGCTGGGCGACGCGGGCGACAGTTTCGGCGACTCCATCTACGAGGCGCATCTGTATGTCCGCGGGCATGTCGCCAACCTCGGCACCGACTGCGTGGAAAAGCCGATGCGCGACGCAAATCGTGCCGAACTGTTCGCGAAACTGGCGGCGGCCGGGCTCGCCGGGGAAGTCGATGTCGGCGCGTTCCGCCGCTACGGTTCCTCACGCCTGCTCTATCAGTTCCACGTCGATCACGCGGCGGCCTATTGATGGACACCACGCCGCGCACGCTGCCGCGCTTTTCCGCCACCTTCGATCCCGCGACACTGGCCGAAATCCGGCGGGCGGCCGCGACCGGCATCTACGACATTCGCGGCGGCGGCGCGAAGCGCAAGCTGCCGAATTTCGACGACCTGCTGTTCCTCGGCGCCTCCATCAGCCGCTACCCGCTGGAGGGGTACCGCGAGCGGTGCGAGACGAGCGTGGTCCTCGGCGCGCGCTTTGCCAAGGAACCGATCGCGCTGAAAATCCCGATCACCATCGCCGGCATGAGTTTCGGCTCGCTCTCGGCCCAGGCCAAGGAGGCGCTGGGGCGCGGCGCCACGCTGGCCGGCACCTCGACCACCACCGGTGACGGCGGCATGACCGACGAGGAACGCGGACACTCGCGAACCCTGGTGTATCAATACCTGCCCTCGCGCTACGGCATGAACCCGGACGACCTCCGCCGCGCTGACGCGATCGAGATCGTCGTCGGCCAGGGCGCCAAGCCGGGCGGCGGCGGAATGCTGCTCGGCCAAAAAATTTCCCCCCGCGTGGCCGAGATGCGCACGCTGCCGGAAGGCATCGACCAGCGCAGCGCCTGCCGCCATCCGGACTGGACGGGGCCGGACGACCTGGAAATCAAGATCGCGGAATTGCGCGAGATCACCGACTGGCGCAAGCCGATCTACGTGAAGGTCGGCGCCTCGCGGCCGTACTACGACACGGCACTGGCGGTGAAATCCGGTGCGGACGTGGTGGTGATCGACGGCATGCAGGGCGGCACGGCGGCGACGCAGGACGTGTTCATCGAGCATGTCGGCATCCCCACGCTCGCCGCCATCCGCCCGGCTGTGGCCGCGTTGCAGGAACTGGGCATGCACCGCAAGGTGCAGTTGATCGTCTCCGGCGGCATCCGCAGCGGTGCCGACGTGGCCAAGGCGCTGGCGCTCGGCGCGGACGCTGTCTCCATCGGCACGGCGGCACTGGTGGCGCTTGGCGACAACGATCCGCGCCATGAGGCGGAGTATCAGGCGCTCGGCACCACGGCGGGCGCCTACGACGACTGGCACGAAGGCCGCGACCCGGCCGGCATCACCACGCAGGACCCTGCACTCGCCGCACGGCTCGACCCGGTGCTGGCGGGGCGGCGGCTGGCCAACTACCTCGCCGTGCTGACGCTGGAGGCGCAGGCCATCGCGCGCGCCTGCGGCAAGAGCCACCTGCACAATCTTGAGCCGGAAGACCTCGTGGCGCTGACCATCGAGGCGGCGGCCATGGCGCAAGTGCCACTGGCCGGTACAAGCTGGATCCCGGGCAAGGGCGGTGTCTAGGGGATGGCCATGGATCTGGCGGCGGCGGCGCGCGAGCGCGGCATCAAGTATTTTCTGATCTCCTTCGCCGACCTGTTCGGCACGCTACGCGCCAAGCTGGTGCCCGCCGCCGCCATCGCGCAGATGCAGGCCGAGGGCGCAGGTTTCGCCGGTTTCGCCGCGTGGCTCGACATGACGCCGGCCGATCCGGACGTGATGGCGATCCCCGACCCGGACAGCCTGATCCAGTTGCCGTGGAAGCCGGAGGTCGGCTGGCTCGCCGCCGACCCATGGATGGCGGGCAAACCAGTCGAGCAGGCGCCGCGCGTGGTGCTCAAGCGCGCCATCGACGCCGCCGCCGCGCAGGGGCTTGCCATGCAAACCGGCGTGGAGTGCGAGTTCTTCCTGATTTCGCCGGATGGTTCGGCCATCGCCGACGCGGCGGACCGGCAGGCCAAGCCCTGCTACGACCAGTCCGCGCTGATGCGCCGCTACGACGTCATCACCGAAATCTGCGACGCGATGCTGGAACTCGGCTGGCATCCGTACCAGAACGACCACGAGGACGCGAACGGCCAGTTCGAGATGAACTGGCGCTACGCCCCGGCGCTGGTCACCGCCGACCGGCATGCGTTCTTCAAATACATGGTCAAGTCCATCGCGGAGAAGCATGGGCTGCGCGCCACGTTCATGCCGAAGCCGTTCGTGGACCTGACCGGCTCCGGCTGTCACGCGCATGTCTCGCTGTGGCGCGCCGAGCAGAACGTCTTTGCCGACCCCACGGGCGAACTCGGGCTGTCGGGGCTGGCGTACCAGTTCATCGGCGGGGTGCTGGCGCATGCCGAGGGTCTGTGTGCGCTCACCAACCCGACGGTGAACAGCTTCAAGCGCATCAACGCGGCGGTGACGACATCGGGCGCCACATGGTCGCCCAATACCATCACCTATGGCGGCAACAACCGTACCCACATGATCCGCATCCCCGATGCCGGGCGCTTCGAGTTCCGCCTCGCCGACGGTGCCGCCAACCCGTATCTGCTGCAAGCCGGCCTGCTGGGCGCGGGGCTGGACGGGCTGGCGGGACGCCGCGACCCCGGCCGGCGCCTGGACATCGACATGTACGCGCTCGGCCACACCGTGACCGACGCGCGCCGCCTGCCGCTGAACCTGCTGGACGCGCTGCGCGCCTTCGCCGCCGACACGACGCTGACCACAGCGCTCGGTGCCGCGTTCTCCGACGCCTACGTGAAACTGAAGACCCAGGAATGGAATGCCTACGCCCGCCACTTGACGCAGTGGGAGCGGGATACGACGCTGGATTGCTGATGACCTATTCCCTGTTCTCCCTGGCGCGCGAGGCCTTGCGTGGCCATACCGGCTGGAAGCCGGCGTGGCGCGATGCCGCGCCCAAGCCGGAATACGACGTACTGGTCGTCGGCGGCGGCGGCCACGGGCTGGCGACCGCATACTATCTCGCCAAGGAACACGGCATCACCAACGTCGCCGTGCTGGAGAAATCCTATATCGGCTCCGGCAATGCCGGGCGGAACACCACCATCATCCGCTCCAACTACCTGCTGCCGGGCAACGAACGATTCTACGAGAAGTCCATGCAGCTCTGGGAAGGGCTGGAGCAGGATTTCAACTACAACGCCATGGTCAGCCAGCGCGGCGTGCTGAACCTGTACCACAGCGACGCGCAGCGCGACCAGTACGCGCGTCGCGGCAACGCGATGCGGCTGCACGGCGTCGATGCCGAACTGCTGGACGAGGCGGCGGTGCGCGACATGTATCCGTTCCTCGATTACGCGAATGCGCGGTTTCCGATCCGGGGCGGGTTGCTGCAACGGCGTGGCGGTACCGCGCGGCACGACGCGGTGGCCTGGGGCTTCGCGCGCGGCGCCGATACGCGCGGCGTGGACATTGTGCAGAACTGCGAAGTCACCGGCATCGACGTGGCCAACGGCCGCGTGACCGGCGTGCAGACGACGCGCGGCGCGATCCGCGCGAAAAAAATCGGCCTTGTCTGCGCCGGCAGTTCCTCGCGCGTGGCGGCGATGGCGGGATTGCGGCTGCCGATCGAAAGCCATGTGCTGCAAGCCTTCGTCTCCGAAGGCATCAAGCCGCTGATCGACGGCGTCATCACCTTCGGCGCCGGACACTTCTATGTCAGCCAGTCCGACAAGGGCGGGCTGGTGTTCGGCGGCGACATCGACGGGTACAACTCCTATGCCCAGCGCGGCTCGCTTCCGGTGGTGGAGGATGTGATGGAAAGCGGCATGGCGCTGATGCCCGCGATCGGCCGGCTGCGCCTGCTGCGGCAATGGGGCGGCGTGATGGACATGTCGATGGACGGATCGCCCATCATCGACCGCACGCCGATCGACGGGCTGTTTCTCAACGCGGGCTGGTGCTACGGCGGCTTCAAGGCAACACCCGCGTCCGGCTGGTGCTTTGCCCACACCATCGCCCGCGATGAAGCCCATTTCATCAATTCGGCCTTCCGGCTGGACCGCTTCGCGACCGGCGCGCTGATCGACGAGCGCGGCGCGGGCGCCACGCCCAACCTGCATTGAAGCCCGGGCACTGATGCGCATCCCCTGCCCCCATTGCGGCGAGCGTGGCAACGAGGAGTTCTTTTACCTCGGCGCCGCCGACCTCACCCGCCCGGCCGCCGACGCGCCGGCCGACGCGTGGCACGAGTACGTGTATCAGCGCGAAAATCCCTTCGGCCCGCACAAGGAACTTTGGCACCACCTGAACGGGTGCCGGCGCTGGCTGGTGGTGACGCGCGATACCCGCACCCACACGATCATCGCCGCCGCCGACGCCGCCGGAGCGCGCGCATGAGCCGCCTTCCGACCGGCGGCCTGATCGACCGTGCCAGCACCATCCGCTTCGTGTTCGACGGCCACACCTATACCGGCCATCCGGGCGACACGCTCGCCTCCGCGCTGCTCGCCAACGGCGAGAGATTGTTCGGTCGTTCCTTCAAATACCACCGCCCGCGCGGCGTCCTCAGCGCCGGGGCGGAGGAGCCGAACGCGCTGGTGGAACTGCGGACCGGGGCGCGGCGTGAGCCGAACATTCCCGCGACTCTCGTCGAACTGTTCGACGGGTTGCAGGCGGGCAGCCAGAACCGCTTTCCCTCGCTGCGGTTCGATCTGCTGGCGGTGAACTCGCTGCTGTCACCGCTGTTTCCCGCGGGCTTCTACTACAAGACCTTCATGTGGCCCGCCGCGTGGTGGGAAAAGCTGTACGAGCCGATGATCCGCCGCGCAGCCGGCCTGGGTCGCGCCTCGGGCGTTGCCGACCCGGACCACTACGCGAAAGAAACTCTGTTCTGCGACGTGCTGGTGATCGGCGCCGGCCCGGCGGGGCTTGCCGCCGCGCTGGCCGCCGGGCGGCATGGCGCGCGCGTGGTTTTGTGCGAGGCCGACCATCGTCTGGGCGGGCGGCTGCTCTCCGATCCGGCGGAGATCGACGGCCAGCCCGGCGTGGCCTGGGCGGACGCCGCCGAAGCCACGCTGCGCGACTATCCGGACGTGCGCATCCTGACCCGCACCACGGTGTTCGGCGCGTACGACCACGGCACCTATGGCGCCCTCGAACGCGTCGCCGACCACAAGCCGGTGCCCGACGCGCACGAGCCTCGGCAACGCTCGTGGCGGATCGTGGCCAAGCGCGCGGTGCTGGCGGCCGGCGCCACCGAACGGCTGGCGGTGTTCGGCGGCAACGATCGGCCGGGCGTGATGCTGTCCGGGGCGGTGCGAACCTACCTCAACCGCTACGCCGTCGCCCCCGGAAAATCCGCCGTCGTCGTCACCAGCGGCGATGACGGCTGGCGCACGGTGGCCGAACTTGCACGCAGCAACGTCGAAGTCGCCGCCGTGGTGGACCGGCGGGCGGACATTGCCGCCGCGCATCTGCAACTGGCCGCGCGCCTCGGTGCCCGCGTGCTTCCCGCCGGCCGCGTCACCGGCACGCTGGGCGGAACCGGCCTTTGGGGCGTGGATGTCGAGGATGCCGCCGGCGCGCGGCTGCGCCTGCCCGCCGATTTGCTCGCTGTCTCGGGTGGCTGGAACCCGGCGGTGCATCTCGCCTCGCATCTGGGCGCGAAGCCGGTGTGGAGCGAGGATCTCGCCGCGTTCCTGCCTGGCACTCCACCGCCGGGCATGGTCGTGGTTGGCGCCGCTGTCGGGCAGTTTTCCACCGCGACGTGCCTCGCGGAGGGGGCCCGCGCAGGCCACATCGCCGCCGAGGCCGCGGGATTTCCCGGCCCCGCCCTCCCGCCGCCGCGGAGCGAGGACACGGCGGCCAACAATGCGCCGATCTGGATCATCCCCGGAGCGCGGCAGAAGGCTTTCGTCGATCTGCAACACGATGTCACCGACAAGGACATCGCCCTGGCACACCGCGAAGGCTATGTCCGCGTCGAGCACATGAAGCGCTACACCACGCACGGCATGGCGACCGACCAGGGCAAGACCGGCGGCGTCGCCGGCATGGCGGCGATGGCGGCGCTGACCGGAAAGTCGATGGCGGAGACGGGAACCACCATGTTCCGTCCGCCGTACACGCCGGTCGCCATCGGGGCGCTCGCGGGGCATCATCGCGGCCAGGATTTCCGCCCCGTTCGCCTGACGCCCGGCCATCGCTGGGCCGATGAGCAGAAGGCCGCGTGGATCGAAACCGGGCCATGGCTGCGCGCGCAATGGTTTCCGATGCCGGGCGAGGCAGACTGGCTGCAATCGACCGTGCGTGAGGTCAACACGGTGCGCTCCGGCGTCGGCGTCTGCGATGTGTCCACGCTCGGCAAGATCGAGATCGTCGGCCCCGACGCGGGCAAACTGCTGGATTTTGTTTACACCAGCACGTTCTCGACCCTGCCGGTCGGGCGCACGCGCTACGGCGTGATGCTGCGCGAGGACGGGTTCGTGTTCGACGACGGGACCACGGCGCGGCTCGGCGACGATCGCTGGATCATGACGACGACGACGGCCAACGCGCCGCGCGTGCTGCAACACCTGGAATTCGCCCATCAGGTACTGCACCCCGAATGGCGGGTGGCGTTCGTTTCCGTCACCGACCGCTGGGCGCAATTCGCCGTCGCCGGCCCGAAATCCCGCGAGGTGATCGCCGCCGTGCTCGACGCGGGCGATGTCTCGGACGCCGCCTTTCCCTTCATGGCGGCGGGAACCTTCTCCGCCCTCGGCGGTGTCGAGACACGCTTGTTCCGCATCTCGTTTTCCGGCGAGCGTGCCTACGAAATCGGCGTGCCGGCGTCGTGCGGCGATGCGCTGATCCGCAAGATCATGCAGGCCGGCGCCGCTTACGGCATCGTGCCCTACGGGCTGGAGGCGCTGGGCACCATGCGCATCGAAAAGGGCCATCCCGCTGGCGGCGAACTGAACGGCCAGACCACGGCGCGCGATCTCGGCATGGCCAGGATGCTGTCCACAAAGAAGGACTTCATCGGCCGCGCGCTCGCGCAGCGGCCGGCCTTGCTCGACCCGCAACGCCCGACCCTGGTGGGGTTGCGCC
>JAKBCB010000115.1 GCA_021808185.1 Pseudomonadota bacterium | reverse complement strand
AAACTGTTGAAGCAAACCAGCATGTCGGTGCTGGAAGTGGGACTGGCGACCGGGTTCGCCTCGGCCTCGCACTTCTCCAAGTCGTACCGCGAGCACTTCAAGCACAGCCCGCGGCTGGAGCGCGCGTCGGGCGCGGAATAGCGCGGGCGGAACATCATCCCGGCGGATGCAGCGCCCGCCAGTGCTCGGCGATCTCGATGCGTCGGCAGACCCACACCCGGTCATGCGCCAGTACATGATCGAGAAACCGCGTCAGCCCCCGGATACGCCCGGGCCGGCCGATCAGGCGGCAATGCAGGCTGACTGTCAGCATCTTCGGTGCGACGGCACCTTCCTCGTACAGAACATCGAAACTGTCGCGCAGGAATGAAAAGAAGTGCTCAGCGGTTGGCAGGTCCTGGTTGCGCGCCATACGGCTGTCGTTGCTGTCGAAGGCGTGCGGGATCACCAGATGCGCCCGCCCGCCGACATCGGTCCAGAACGGCAGATCGTCGGCGTAGCCGTCGCTGTCGTACAGGAACCCGCCCTCGCGCACGATCAGCGCCCGCGTGTTCGCACTCGGGCGGCCGGTGTACCAGCCGCGCGGGCGTGCCCCGGTCAGTTGCGCGATCGCCTCCACGCAACGATCGATATGCTCGGCTTCGACCTCGGCCGGCACGGCATCGTAGTCGATCCAGCGCCAGCCATGCGCGACGATGTCGCAGCCGGCGGTGGCAAAGGCTTCGGCGACCCGCGGGTTCTGCCGCAGCGCCAGCCCCACCGCATAGGCGGTCGGCACCACGCCGCGCTCGCGGAACGCGCGCAGCACCCGCCAGACGCCGGCGCGACTGCCATATTCGTACATCGATTCCATGTTCAGATCGCGCGCATGGAATTTCGGCGCGCCGGCACCGGCGTCGGACAGCAGGGTCTCCGAGCGGTCGTCGCCGTTGAGCACGCCGTATTCGGCGCCTTCCTCGTAATTGACCACGAAATTGACCGCGATGCGCGCATCCCCCGGCCAGCGCGGATGCGGTGGTGTCGCACCGTACCCGATCAGGTCGCGCACGCCGCGCGGCTCAGTTGACCGGGGCACCGCCTGCCTCCGTGCGGCGTGCGACGAACGCCGCGAGCTCCTCGGCCCGCGCCGGCTCCAGCGCCGGCTCCTCGTAGGCCGCGACGGCCTGTTCCACGATGCCGGCGGCACGCTGCACGATGTCGCCCCCGCCGGCCGCCTGCCAGTTGCCGTAGGTGCGCCAGTCACTCAGCAGCGGCGCATAGAACGCTGTCTCGTAGCGCGCCAGCGTGTGGGGGCTGGCGAAGAAATGCCCGCCCGGCCCGACCTCCTCGATCGCGTCCAGGCCCAGGCTCTCGGCATCGACCGTCTCGGGTTGCAGGAACGACGCAAACATCTGCAACATCTCAGCATCCATCACGAATTTCTCGAAACTCGCGCACAGCCCGCCCTCCAGCCAGCCGGCTGCGTGGTGCAGCAGGTTGACGCCGCCAGTGATCGCCGACCATGTGGACATCATGCCCTCATAGGCCGATTGCGCGTCCGGCGCGTTGGCGGTGTTGATGTTCGACGATCTGAACGGCAGCCGGTAGCGCCGCGCCAACTGGCCGGAGATCAGCGCCGCCTTGGCGTATTCCGGGGTACCGAAAGCGGGCGCGCCGGACTTCATGTTCACGTTGGTGGTGAAGGCGCCATAGACCACCGGCGCGCCGGGGCGGGAGAACTGGCTGACGGCGATGCCCGCCAGCGCCTCGGCATTCTGCTGCGCGATGGCGCCGATCAGCGTCACCGGCGCCATGGCGCCCGCCAGGGTGAAGGGCGTGATGACGGTTGCCTGATTCAGCTTCGCCATCAGCGCGATGCCCTCGACCATCGCCTTGTCGAGTTGCAGCGGCGAGTTGGTGTTGATGTGCGCGTAGGTGATCGTCTGCTTGTCCAGATCCTCGGCCGGGACACCGGCGGCGATGCGGATGATCTCCAGCGCGTCGCGCGCGCGTTGCGGCGTGTGGCAGTACACGCGCGGCACCTTGTCCGTCAGGCGCACCATCGAGGACATTGCCTGCAAATGCCGCACCGGCACCGGCACCTCCAGCGGCTCAACCGGATAGCCGCCGATGGTGTGCACGACATTGAACATCTGCGCGAGGCGGAGGAATTTCTCGTAGTCCCGCATGGTGCCGCCGCGCCGCCCGCCGGCCGCGTCGGAACAGTTCGGCGGGCCGCTGACGGTGGCGAAGGCAAGGTGCCGGTCGCCGATGCGCAGACTGCGCGCAGGGTTGCGCGCGCGCACGGTGAAGGCCGGCGGCGCGGTGGCGATGGCCGCCATCAGCATCGCCCGGTCGAAGCGCACGCGCACCCCATCCGGCATGATCTCGGCGTCATGACGGCGGCACAGTTCGCGCACGCTGTCGGACAGCACGCTGATGCCGATGCGCTCCAGGATATCGAGCGACGCCGTATGAATCGCCTCGACCGCGTCCGCCGAGAGGATATCGAGCAGCGGATACGAATTCACCGGCTGGCGCCACGGCATCTGCCGGTCCAGCGCCCGGTCCGTGCGGCCGCGCGCGCGGCGCTCGCTTCGTCCGTGTTTCGCGGTCGCTGGCGCCTCGTCCATGGTCCGCTCCCCTGCCCGGCGCGGATGCTCCACGACCCGGGCGCGCGCCGATTGTCGGGGCCCGCCCAGAACTGTCGCCGAATGGCCCGCCGGGTTCGGGTGGCGGAAAGTTTTGGGCGACCGCGCCGCAGCCGGCGCGCCCGCCGCCCCGTAGCGTCGGCGCGTCCGTCAGCCAGCAGGAAGCCCAACATGCGCAATACCGCCCGGGTCGTCGTCATCGGGGGCGGCGTCGTCGGCTGTTCCGTGTTGTATCACCTCACGGAACGCGGCTGGCGGGATGTGGTGCTGCTCGAACGCAGCGAACTCACGTCCGGGTCCACCTGGCACGCGGCGGGCGGGATGCACACCGTCAATGCCGACCCGAACGTGGCCAAGCTGCAAAAATACACCATCGAGCTGTACCGCCGCATCGCCGAGCAATCCGGCCAGGACATCGGCCTGCACGTCACCGGCGGCGTGTTGCTGGCGGCCACGCCGGACCGGTTCGCGTGGCTCAAATCCATGCACGCCAAGGGCCGCATCCTCGGCCTCGGCACCGAGATCATCTCGCCCGCCGAGGCGCACACGCTGTTCCCGCTGCTCGATCCGGATTGCTTCGTCGGCGCGCTGTACAACCCGCTGGACGGCCATCTCGATCCGGCCGGCGTGACCCACGCCTACGCCAAGGCCGCCCGGCTGAACGGCGCCGAGGTGATCCGCCACACCAAGGCCGAATCGATCACCCGCGCCCCGGATGGCGGCTGGCTGGTCAGCACGGCGGCGGGGACCATCGCCTGCGAACACGTCGTCAACGCCGGCGGCCTGTGGGCGCGCGAGGTCGGCCGCATGGTCGGGCTCGAGCTGCCGGTGCTGGCGATGGAGCACATGTATATCATCACCGAGGACATGGCCGAAGTCGCCGAGATCAACCGCGCCACCGGCAAGGAGGTGCTGCACGCGGTCGATTTCGACGGTGAGCTTTATCTGCGCCAGGAACGTGGCGGGATGCTGATGGGCACCTACGAAAAGGCCGGCAAGCCGTGGTCGCCGCGCCAGACGCCATGGGATTTCGGGCCGGAACTGCTCGCCCCGGATCTGGACCGCATCGCGCCGTCGCTCGAAGTCGGGTTCCGCCATTTCCCGGCATTCCAGGATGTCGGAATCAGAAAGATCGTCAACGGCCCCTTCACCTTCGCGCCGGATGGCAACCCCCTGGTCGGGCCTGTGCGCGGCCTGCCGAATTTCTGGTGCGCATGCGGCGTGATGGCCGGCTTCAGCCAGGGCGGCGGTGTCGGGCTGGCGCTCGCCAACTGGATGGTCGATGGCGACCCGGGGGCGGACATCTGGGGCATGGACGTGGCCCGCTTCGGTTCCTGGGCCACCATGGCCCACACCAACGCGAAGGTGCGGGAGAATTACGGCCGCCGCTGGTCGATCCGATATCCCAACGAGGAACTTCCGGCGGCGCGCCCGGCGCGCACCACGCCGGTGTACGACCGGATGCTCGCCGCCGGCGCGCAGATGGGTGTCAGCTACGGGCTGGAGGTGCCGCTGTGGTTCGCGCCTGCCGGCGTGACGGAGACATTCAGTTGGTCGCGCTCCACCGATTTCGCCGTCGTCGGCGCCGAATGTCGCGCGGTGCGCGAGGCGGTGGGCCTGACCGAGACATCCAGTTTCGCCAAATACGAGATCGCGGGGCCTGCGGCCGCCGCGTGGCTGGACCGGATGCTGCCGATCACGCTGCCAGCGCCCGGGCGGATCAAACTCGCGCCGCTGCTGAATCCGGGCGGCAAGCTGCTCGGCGATTTCACCCTCGCCAACCTGGGCGACGGTCGCTTCTTCCTGGTCGGCTCCGGTCCGGCCGAGCAGCACCACATGCGCTGGTTCACCGCGCATCTGCCGGCCAACGGCGGTGTGACAGTGCGCCCGCTCGGCCTCGGGCTGGTGGGGCTGAGCATCGCCGGCCCGCGCGCGCGCGACCTGCTGGCGGCGGTCACGGGCGCGGACGTCTCCGCCGCCGCGTTCCGCTTCATGGACATCCGGCCGCTCGACATCGGGCTGGTGCCGGCACTGGTCGGGCGCATTTCGTTCACCGGCGACCTGGGTTACGAGATCTGGGTGGAAACCGACTATCAGCGCACCCTGTTCGACACGCTGACCGAGGCCGGGCGCGGCTTCGGCCTGCGCCTGTTCGGCAGCCGCGCCCTGACCTCGCTTCGGCTGGAAAAAGGCTATGGGACGTGGGCGCGGGAATACCGGCCGGTGTACGGGCCGTTGGAGGCGGGCCTCGGCCGGCTGCTGGCGCTGGACAAGGCGGCGCCATTCATCGGCCAGGAGGCAGCGCGGCGGGAGCGGCAAACCGGCGGTGCGTTGCGGCTGTGCAGCTTCGTAATGGATGCCGGCCAGGCCGACCCGCTGGGCGACGAGCCGATCTGGTTCGAGGGCGAGGTGAAGGGCTGGGTCACCTCCGGCGGCTACGCGCACGGCGCCGGTTGTTCGGTCGCGATGGGATACGTGCCGAAGGCTAACGCTGTTAGCCTTGAGGGCTGGGAGATCGAAATCCTCGGCGAGCGGCGCCGCGCCCGGTTGCAGCCGGCGCCGCTGTTCGACCCGGACGGCAGCCGGATGCGCGGATGAGCAACGGGCCGGTTTTCGTCGATTGCCGGCCGGAGATCGCGCCCTATTTGACGCCCGCGACTCGCGCCCTGGTGCCGGCGATGACCGTGTACGAAGGCGCGCCGGCGGACGAGGCCGACCTGATCCACAGGCTCGCCGGGCGCCGGTTCGCGATGGTGTATCTGGCCTATCTGTCCGAAGCGGTACTCGCCGCCTGCCCCGACCTGCGCACGGTCGTCTATCTGTCGAGCGGGCTTGCCACCCGCGCCGACCTCGCCGCCGTCGCGCGGCGTGGCATCGACCTGACCGGCGTGCGCGGCTACGGCGACCGGGCGGTGGCGGAGCACGCCATCGCGCTGATGTTTGCCGCGCTGCGCCACGTCGCGCTGATGGACCGGCACGCCCGCGCCGGCGGCTTCCCGACGGTGCTGGGCCACGAATGTGCCGGCGCCACGTTCGGGGTGGTCGGGCTTGGCGGTATCGGCTGTGAAACCGCGAAAATCGCGCACGCGCTCGGGATGCGCGTGCTCGGCTGGGGCCGGCGCGGGGTGCCGGAGGGCGTGCCGGCGACCGCCGCCACGCTCCCGGCGCTGCTGGCGCAATCCGACGTGGTGTCGCTGCATCTGCGTCTGGAGGACGGCACGCGCGGGCTGCTGAACGCGGCGCATCTGGCGCTGATGCGGCCCGGCGCCGTCCTGGTGAACACGGCGCGCGCGGCGCTGGTGGACGAGGCGGCGTTGCTGGCCGCGCTGCGCGGCGGCGGGTTGGGTCACGCGGCGCTGGATGTGTTCCACGAGGAGCCGCCGCCGCCGGGCCATCCGTTGCTCGCGCTCGACAACGTCACGCTGTCCACGCATTCCGCCTGGTACACGCCCCAGGCGGTCACGCGATTGCTGGACGCGGGCTACCGGCAGATGCGCGCCAAGCTGGAGGGCGCGCGCGGTTAGCTGGCCGAGGCGTGCGGCTCCCGTCCGGTCAGCGTCCGTGCCAGCCGCCGCACGCCGGCCCATTGCTGTTGCGCGTAGCTGCCGGTGGCGAGTGCTTCCTCGGCCGTGGGGTCGCCGGTCGGCACGTAGTCGTGGGAAAAATCCGCCGTGCGGAACAGCATGTCCCACCACGGCAGCACGCCGCCGAAATTCACGCTCGCCACGCCCGCCGCCATCAGGCCGTGATGCGCCCGATGGAAACGGGGCGAGACCACCAGCCGCTCGCCCAGCCGGCCGAAGCGCAGCCGCGCATTGGCGTGCGACAGGCTTTCAATGAAGCGCAGCAGCAGCACCAGCAACGGGAATTGCAGCGGCGGGATGCCGATCAGCAGCGCCACGCCCATGAACCAGACAAAGCCGATGATGTCGTCGAGCAGATGGTTGCGGTCGTCCGACCAGAACGTCATCTGCCGCTGTGCGTGGTGCAGCGAGTGCAGCGAGTACCACCAGTCGAACACATGGCTCAGCCGGTGCCGCCAGTACTCGGAGAAATCCAGAATGACGACGTAAAGCAGGAAGGTCAGCGCAGGCCGGCCGAGCAGGAACGGAAAGAAGCCTTCCAGCGTCGGTGGAACAAAGCCGTTATCGGTCAGCCAGCCGTTCAGCGTCACCTGGAAGCGGTAGAACATCACATAGGTGATGAACGGCAACAGGCCGACGCGGGAGATCAGCGTGTAAAGGATATCCACCGTCACCGCGCGCGCGTCCGGCCAGCGCTCCACCGGCCGCCAGCGTTCCAGCGGCACGCAGACGGCATATGTCAGCACCACCTGGGCCGCGCCATAGACGGCGAACAGTGCCCAGCCGAAGGCCACTTCCTCCCAGTTCATCAGCCCGACCGCATACAGCGCCGGGAGCACGACATGCTCCTCCAGCCAGCCGGCGGCGAGGTCGAACGGCAGCGTCGGGCTCATCGGGCGGCGCTCAGTTGCTGGCGGACAGCGTTGCCGCGTCGGCGGCGGGATTCATGAAGATGCCGTGCGGCTGGCGCCCGACGGCGACGGTCTCGATCTGCCCGGTCGCGGGGTCGAGGATCGCGAGGCTGCGCGCGAAGCGCTGCGTGATCCACAGCTTGCCGTCCGGCGCGAACACGATGTCGTCTGGTCCGCCGCTGACGCGATAGGCGCGGATTTCCTGCAAGCTGGTCGGATCGAGGGCGACGGTGGTGCCGGCGACGCGGTTGTTCACCCACAGGATCTTGCGATCCGGCGAGAGGAAAAGCTGGTGCGCCCCGGCGCCGGTACGGATGCGCCGTTCCACCTGCCCGCTCGCCGGATCTAGCACGGCGAGTCCGTCCTCGCCCATCAGCGCCACGATCAGGCGGTTGTTCAGCCACATGATGCCCGCCGGCACCTTGCCCACCTTCTCGTCCCACAGCACCGTCATCGTGCGCAGGTCGATGGCGGCCACCTGGTCGGAGTCCTGCAAGGTGACGAACACGCGCCCGCTGTCTGGCGCATAGGCGAGGTGGCTCGGCGTGCGCCGCAGCGGGAAGCGCTTGACCAGGCCGAGCGTGGCGCCGTCGTAGATGTCCACCTGATTGCGGCCGTTGCCGTTGACGGTCAGGAACTTGCCGTCCGGCGAAAAGCCGAGCTGGTACGGATCGGCCACCGCCACCCGCCGGCGTAGCGCGAAGGTCGCGGGGTCGAGGTCCAGAAGCTGGTTGCCGACCGTATCGCCCACCAGCAGGTCGCGCCCGTCCGGCGACAGCGCCCAGTGGTGCGGTTCGCGCAGCACCGGGATGCGGCTGAGTTCGCGGTGCGTGTCCATGTCCACGACACTCAGCGACGCCTCGGCCGAGTTCATCACCAGCACCAGCCCGTGCGCCTCGGCGGCGGCGCTGGCCAGGGTGCCGAGCAACACGGCGGCAAGAAAGCGGCGGAACGACAGCGACATGGGGCGCCTCATTGGGCTGCGATGGTGCGGACCGGCGGAGAGACTTCAACGGCCTCGCGGCACATCTTCTAGCATGGTCTTGGCTCCGTGCGAGGGCGCCGCGGCGCAGCATTGGCGTGTTGCGGACGCATGAGCAACTATGCGCCAAATCCCACACGATTCTGCGCAATTTTGGAGCAGCGCCGCCCCACAGGGCAGGTCATGCCTGATCGCGCGACGTGGCATGACGATTGCCTGACCGGAATGCGGGCAGCCGGGGGCTGCCGCCCGCCGTCCACCAACGCAACCGCGCAAAGAAACTCTAAGGACCCATTCATGGCTTCATTCCGCACTTGGCTGCGAGGCGCCACGCTCGGCGCGGCGGTCTTCGCCTCCACTCTGCTGCCCGGCGCCGCGCGTGCCGAGGACACCATCAAGGTGGGCATCCTGCACTCCCTTTCGGGCACCATGGCGATCAGCGAGACGACGCTGAAGGACGTCATGTTGATGCTGATCGACGAGCAGAACAAGAAAGGCGGCCTGCTCGGCAAGAAGCTGGAAGCGGTGGTGGTGGACCCGGCCTCCAACTGGCCGCTGTTCGCGGAGAAGGCGCGGCAGCTGATCTCGGTGGACAAGGTCGCCGCCGTGTTCGGCTGCTGGACTTCGGTCTCGCGCAAATCGGTGCTGCCGGTGTTCAAGGAACTCGACAGCATCCTGTTCTACCCCGTCCAGTACGAGGGCGAGGAAAGCGAGCGCAACGTATTCTACACCGGCGCCGCGCCGAACCAGCAGGCGATTCCGGCGGTGGACTACCTGATGAACGAGGAAGGCGTGAAGCGCTGGGTGCTCGCCGGCACCGACTACGTCTATCCGCGCACGACCAACAAGATCCTCGAAGCCTACCTGAAATCCAAGGGTGTGGCCGCCGACGACATCATGATCAACTACACGCCGTTCGGCCACAGCGACTGGCAGAACATCGTGGCCTCGATCAAGAAATTCGGCTCGGCCGGCAAAAAGACCGCCGTGGTCTCCACCATAAACGGGGACGCGAACGTACCGTTCTACAAAGAACTCGGAAACCAGGGCGTCAAGGCCACCGACATCCCGGTCGTCGCCTTCTCGGTCGGCGAGGAAGAACTGGCCGGCCTCGACACGAAGCCGCTGCTTGGCCACCTCGCCGCGTGGAACTACTTCGAGAGCATCGACACGCCCGCCAACAAGGCGTTCATCAAGGAGTGGCACGACTTCACCAAGAAGCCGGCGCGTACCACCAACGACCCGCTGGAAGCGCATTACAT
>JAKBCB010000114.1 GCA_021808185.1 Pseudomonadota bacterium | reverse complement strand
GATCCCGAATCTGATGCCGGCACCGGCCGCGTGGCTGCCGTGGCGTTCGATCCATCTCGGGCTCGATCTGCGCGGCGGGTCCTACCTCCTGATGGAGGTGGACATGAACGCCGTCATCAAGGAGCGGCTCGACGGCCTCGCGGATCAGGCGCGCCGCGCGCTGGAGCGGGCCAACATCCGGCCGTACAGCATCGTGGCGCAGCCGGCCGATAACCGCCTGCTGGTGAAGACCCCCGATCCCACGAAGCTGGACGCGGTGCAGGCGGCGCTGCGGGAACTGGTGACGACCTCCGGCCAGGGTGTCGGCGCCCGGCCCGACCTCGACCTCGCGCAGACCCCGGATGGCGTCACCGTCACCCTCTCGCAAGTGGCGCTGAACGAGCGCGCGAGCGGGGCGGTGCAGCAATCCATCGAGATCGTCCGCCGCCGTATCGACGAGACCGGCGTGCTCGACCCGCTGATCACCCGCCAGGGCCAGAACCGCATCGTGGTGCAGTTGCCCGGCGTGGAAGACCCGGCCCGAATCAAGCAGTTGCTCGGCAAGACGGCGCGGATGACGTTCCGGCTGACCGATGAGAACGCCAACCTCTCGGCCGCCGTGCCGCCGCCGGGCGTGGAGTTCCTGCCGTTCCAGGACAAGCCCGGCCAGAAGATCGCGGTGCGCAAGCGTGTCGAGGTGGACGGCGCCAACCTGACGGACGCGCGCGCCGGCCAGAACAGCCAGAATGGCGAGTGGGTGGTGAACTTCACCTTCGACAGCCTCGGCACGCGGCGCTTCGCCGATGTCAGCCGGGCCAATGTCGGCCACCCGTTCGCCATCGTGCTGGACGACAAGGTGATCTCGGCCCCCGTGATCCGCGAGGCGATCACCGGCGGGCGCGGCCAAATCAGCGGCAATTTCACCGCGGCCAGCGCGACCGACCTCGCGGTGCTGCTGCGCGCCGGCGCGCTGCCCGCGCCGCTGACGGTGGTGGAGGAACGCAGCGTCGGCCCCGAACTGGGGGCGGACGCGATCCGCGCCGGCGGCATCGCGCTGGGCGTGGGCTTCTTTCTCGTCATCCTCTTTATGGGCGTGTTCTACGGGCTGTTCGGCTGGATGGCGAACCTCGCCCTGCTGTTCAACCTCGTGCTGATGGTGGCGATCCTGAGCCTGCTGGAGGCGACGCTGACGCTGCCGGGCATGGCCGGCATCCTGCTGACGCTCGGCATGGCGGTGGACGCCAACATCCTGATCAACGAGCGCATCCGCGAGGAGGTGCATAACGGGCGCACGCCGCTGAATGCGATGGAGACCGGGTTCCGGCGCGCCTTCTCGACCATCATCGACAGCAACGCGACCGCGTTCCTGGCGCACGTGATGCTGTTCATCTTCGGCTCGGGGCCGGTGCGCGGCTTCGCCGTGACCATCACCGTCGGCATCGTCACCACCCTGTTCACCGCGACGATGCTGGCGCGGCTGCTGATGGTGCGCTGGTACGCCAGCCACCGCCCGCAAGCGCTGCCGGTATAAGGAGCCGCACGCATGTTCTTCCGCCCCGCGCTCCGAATCGTCAAAGACGACACCAAGATCCGCTTCATGCGCGGCCGCTTCATGGGGCTGATCGTCTCGGCGGTGCTGTCCTCGCTCTCCGTCGTGCTGTTCTTCTATCCGGGGCTCAACCTCGGGCTGGATTTTTCCGGCGGCATCGTGATGGAGGCGCGCACCGAGGGGGCGGCCGACTTCGCCAAGATCCGCACGGCGCTGGAGGCGCAGGGCATCCGCGAGCCGGGGGTGCAGCGCTTCGGCGACAACAGCCAGGTGCTCATCAAGCTCGGCGCGCAGCCGAGCGAGCAGGCAACGCAGCAACAGGTGAGCAAGGTGCGCGCGGCGCTGGAGCAGGCGCAGCCGGGCACCAAGCTGTTGCGCACCGATGCTGTCGGCGCCTCCGTCTCGGCCGAGTTGTTCCACAACGGCATGCTGGCGCTGGGCATCAGCCTGCTGATGATCCTGGTCTATATCTGGTTCCGATTCGAATGGCAGTTCGCGGTCGGCGCCGTGGTGACGCTGCTGCTCGATGTCACCAAGGCAGTCGGCTTCCTGGTGGTCACACGCTTCGAGTTCGATCTGGTGATGATCGGCGCGATCCTAACCATCATCGGCTACTCCACCAACGACAAGGTGGTGGTGTACGACCGGATGCGGGAGAACCTGCGCAAGTACAAAACGATGCCGCTGCGCGACCTGATCGACCTGTCGATCAACGAGACGCTGAACCGCACGCTCGGCACCTCGGCCACGGTGTTCCTGGCGAGCTTGCCGCTGGCGCTGTTCGGTGGCGCCACGCTGTCCGGGTTTGCCTGGGTGATGCTGTTCGGCATCTTCGTTGGCACCTCGTCTTCGATCTTCATCGCGGCCCCCATCTTGTTGTTTTTGGGCGAAAATCGGCTGCGCCGGGACTCCGCCGCCCCGACCACGGCCCCCGCGAAGCCGGCCCGCTGAGCCAACCGCGGCCATCGCGCCTGTGGGTCAGCGCCCAAAGAGGCGTGACGATGCTTGCTTTTTGATAAGCATTTGTATATCGTTATCGACAGTTCATCGAAATGAAAACGCGCGGATCGCGCGGGGATTGTCGAGCATGAGGTCAGGTTTGGCGCCGCGTCATCGGTTACGCCGGGTTGCCTGTCGCGGCGCCGGCACGTGGGCATGATCGTGGCATCGCGGCCCTTGCCCTTGGCCGAGCCGGTGGAGCACCCTTCGATCAGGGCGCGATCCGATTGGCCCGGCGGCAGCCCGGCCGCCGGCCTGCGGGACTCGCCGGGGGACCAGCCCTTGTCGCTTTCCGAACTGCGCGAAGCGCTCGACACGGCTCGCATCCGCACCCGGTATCAGCCGGTCGTGCGCCTGTCCGATCGTGTGCCGGTGGGGCTGGAAGTGCTGGCGCGGCTGGAGCATCCGCAGCGCGGCACGCTGGGGCCGGATCTGTTCGTGCCGCAGATCGAGGATGCCGGCCTCGCCTACCCGCTCACCCAGGCGGTGATCAGCCGCGCGTTCGACGAATGGGGCGGCGACCGGCTGGACCGGCTGGGTCTGTGGCTCGCGCTGAACTTTCCGCTCGACGTGCTGCTGGACCCCGAGTCGCTCGTGTGGATGGACGCGCAGCGCAAGGCGGCTGGCATCCCGGCGGCACGGATCGGGGTGGAACTGACCGAGAGCCGGCCGGTTACCAACGTCGCCGCCCTGGGCGAGGCGGTGGGGCGGCTGCGCGCGGCCGGCTATACGCTGGCGATCGACGATGTCGGCCCCGGCGTGCGCCAGCCGGAGCAACTGCTCGGGCTCGGTTTCACCACGCTCAAGCTTGACAAGGGGCTGGTGCTGGGCAGCCGCGACGACCTGGCGCAGGCGGAGAAGCTGTCGGCCCTGGTCGCCGCCGCACACGGGGCCGGCCTGTCGGTGATTGCCGAGGGGATCGAGGACGAGTTGCTCTGGCAACGGATGCGCACCGCCGGTGTGGAACAGGCGCAGGGCTTCCTGATCGCGCGGCCGATGCCGGCAAGCGCGGTGGCGGCATGGCATCGCGCCTGGTGCGCGGGCGAGACATCGCCGGCCGCCGCCGGGACAAACTGAGAGCTTTCGGCCCCCGACCGGTTGACACATGCGCGGCGCGGGTAGCAGCCTTGTGCATCGCCCCGACGCGGCTTCGCGCCGGGGCGTCCTGCTCTCGCGCAGACCAACACCATTGAGGGGAACCCGATGAACAAGCTGCTTCCCGCCGCCCTGCTCGCCGCGGCGGCATGGGCCGGCGTGGCCGCGACCACACCCGCGCAGGCCGACCCCATCAAGCCTGCCATCCTGTTCGACATGGGCGGCAAGTTCGACAAGAGCTTCAACGAGGGCGTCTATAACGGCGCCATGGCCTTCACCAAGAAGACGGGCATCAAGTTCCACGACTTCGAGGTGCAGAACGAAGGCCAGCGCGAGCAGGGCCTGCGCAACTTCGCCAAGCACGGCAACGATCCCGTTCTGGCCATCGGCTTCGCCCAGGCGGACGGCCTGACCGTGGTTGCCAAGGAATTCCCCAAGACGCATTTCGGCATCATCGACATGGTGGTCGATCTGCCGAACGTGCATTCCTTCGTGTTCAAGGAGCAGGAAGGCTCCTACCTCGTCGGTATGCTGGCCGCCCTCGCCAGCCCCGGCCAGAAGGTCGGCTTCGTCGGCGGCATGGACATCCCGCTGATCCGGCGCTTCGCTTGCGGCTATGTGCAGGGCGTCAAGGCGGTCGATCCGAAGATGGTGGTGTTCCAGAACATGACCGGCACCACGCCCTCGGCGTGGAACGATCCGGTGCGCGGCGGCGAGCTGGCGAAGAGCCAGATGGAGCAGGGCGCCAACGTCGTGTACGCCGCCGCCGGCGCCACGGGCCTGGGCGTCTATCAGGCGGTGACGGACGCGGGCAAGCTGGCCATCGGCGTGGATAGCAACCAGAACTACCTGCATCCGGGCCACATGCTGACCTCGATGGTCAAGCGCGTGGATGTCGCGACCGAGGACTTTTTGAACGACGCCAAGGCCGGCAAATTCGCCCCCGGCGTGTCCTCGCTCGGGCTGAAGGAAGGCGGCGTCGATGCCGCGTTCGATCAGTACAACGAAAAGCTGGTCAAGCCGGAGTGGAAGGCGAAGGTCGAGCAGGCGAAGAAGGACATCATCGCCGGCAAGATCCAGGTGCACGACTACATGACCGACAATTCCTGCCCCGTGTCGTAACGGCACCACCCATGCAGCCGCCGGCCGGGCAGCCCCCTGTCACCGCGCCGGCGGTGGAGATGCGGGGGATAGACAAGCGTTTCGGCACCGTGCACGCCAACCGGGCCGTGGATCTGACCGTCGCGAAGGGCCATATCCACGGGCTGATCGGCGAGAACGGCGCCGGAAAATCGACGCTGATGAGCATCCTGTACGGCTTCTACACAGCCGATGCGGGCGACATCGTCATCGACGGCCGGAAGGTGGCGATCGCGGAAAGCCGCGACGCCATCGCCGCCGGCATCGAAATGGTCCACCAGCATTTCATGTTGGTGGACCCGATGACGGTGCTCGAAAACGTCATTCTCGGCGTCGAGGGTGGCGCCTTGTTGCGCCGGCATGTCCCGAAGGCGCGCGCGGACCTGAAGCGCATTTCCGCCGAATACGGGCTGGACGTGGACCCGGACGCCGTCGTGGGGGAGTTGCCGGTGGGCGCGCAGCAGCGCGTGGAAATCCTCAAGGCGCTGTATCGCGGCGCCGAGATTCTCATTCTCGACGAACCGACCGGCGTGCTGACGCCGCAGGAAGCCACCGACCTGTTCCGCGTGCTCGCGGCGCTGCGGGCGCAGGGCAAGACGGTGATCCTGGTGACGCACAAGCTGCGCGAGATCATGGCGATCACGGACCGGGTGTCGGTGATGCGCGCGGGGCAGATGGTGGGCCACCGCCACACCGCCGAAACCTCGCGCGAGGAACTGGGCGAGTTGATGATCGGCCGCAAGCTCGCGACCCGGCTCGACAAGGCGCCGGCGAAGATCGGTGCCGTGGCACTACAGGTGCGCGACCTGTCAGTGCGCGACGCGATGGGCGTGCAGCGGGTAAAGGATGTGGGGTTCTCCATTCGCGCCGGCGAGATCGTCGGCATCGCCGGCGTCTCCGGCAACGGCCAGACGGAACTGATGGAGGCGCTCGCGGGGATGCGGCGCTTCGAGGCCGGCAGCGTGACCATCGGCGCCACCACCATCTCCGCCGGCCGCCCGGCGATGGCCGACGAACTGCGCCGCCTCGGCATGGCGCATGTGCCGGAGGACCGGCTGCGCACCGGCATGGTGCCCGCCTTCGCCGCGCGCGAATCCGCCATCCTCGGCTATCAGGACGATCCGGCGTATGCGCGCGGGCCGCTGCTGGATTGGCCGGGGATCGAACGTTACACGCTGGGCCTGATGGAGAAGTACGAGGTCAAGCCGCCGATCCCGCGCCTGCGCGGCTCGCTGTTCTCCGGTGGGAATCAGCAGAAGCTCATCATGGCGCGGGAGATGGAGCGCGATCCGGCGGTGCTGCTGGTCGGCCAGCCGACGCGCGGGGTGGACATCGGCGGCATCGATTTCATCCATCGCCGGCTGCTGGCGATGCGCGACCGGGGCAAGGCCATTCTGCTCGTCTCCGTCGAACTGGACGAGATTTTGCGCCTGTCCGACCGTATCCTGGTGATGTTCGATGGGCGTCTGGTGGGCGAGTTGCTGCCGGAGCACGCGGACGAACGCCAACTGGGGCTGTTGATGGCGGGGGCGGCATGAGCGGCACCGCGCTGCGCCTGCCGTGGTGGGCGGACTACATTCTGCTGCCGCTGCTGAACCTGCTGCTGGCGCTGCTCGCGACCGGCGTGGTCGTGGTGTTGACCGGGGAAAACCCGCTGGACGCCGTGACCACGATGGTCAACGGCGCCTTCGGCTCCGGCGAGGGCATTGGCTACACGCTGTATTATGCGACGGACATGATCTTCACCGGCCTCGCCGTCGCGGTCGCGTTCCATTGCGGGCTGTTCAACATCGGTGCCGAGGGACAGGCCTATGTCGCGGGCCTCGGCGTGGCCCTGGTGTGCCTGTATCTGGATTTCCTGCCGTTCTGGATGATCCTGCCGCTGGCCATCGCCGGCGGCGCGCTGTTCGGCGCGGGCTACGCCGCCATCCCCGGCTGGCTGCAAGCCAAGCGCGGCAGCCACATCGTCATCACCACCATCATGGCCAACTTCATCGCCTACTCGCTGATGGAGTTCCTGCTGGTCAACGTGCTCATCAAGCCCGGCCAGATGTCGCCGGAGACCCGCTTCTTCGCCCCCAACGCGGTGCTGCCGAAGATGGACGCGATGCTTGGCGCCATCGGCATCGCGGTCGCGCAGACGCCGCTGAACCTGTCGTTCGTCGTGGCGCTGGCGTGCATCGTGCTGGTGTGGCTGCTGATCTGGCACACGCGCTGGGGCTATTCGCTGCGGGTCGTCGGCGCCTCGCCGCGCGCGGCGGTGTACGCCGGCATCGCGCCGTCCGGGCGCATCGTGCAGTCCATGCTGCTGTCGGGGGCGCTCGCGGGCGGGGTGGCGCTGAACGAGGTGATGGGGGCGCAGGGCAAATTGCTGATCAACTTCCCCTCCGGCTATGGCTTCACCGGCATCGCGGTGGCGCTGATGGGGCGCAACCATCCGCTCGGCGTGCTGATTGCCGCGATCCTGTTCGGGGCGCTGTATCAGGGCGGCGCGGAACTCACCTTCGACATGCCGGCGATCTCTCCGTATCTCGTTGTTGCCTTGCAGGGGCTGGTGATCCTGTTCACCGGCGGACTTGCCACCATGCTGCGGCCCGCGCTGGCGCGCGTGCTGCGTGTCGGCCCGAGGGGCGCCTGAGATGCACGCGCTCGATCAGATCATTCCGATCATGGCGGCCACCATCCGCGTGGCCGTGCCGCTGGTGCTGGCCGGTATCGCCGGGCTGTTTTCCGAACGCTCCGGCGTCGTCGATGTCGGGCTGGAGGGCAAGATGCTCGCCGGCGCCTTCGCCGCCGCCGCAATCGCCAGCATCACCGGCAGCGTCTGGCTCGGTCTGCTCGCGGCCATCGCCACCTCGGCGGTGCTCGGCGTGCTGCACGGCTTCGTCTGCATCACCCAGAAGGGCGATCAGGTCGTCTCCGGCGTGGCGGTGAACATCCTGATCTCCGGCCTGACGATGACGCTGGGCCTCGCGTGGTTCGCGCAGGGCGGACAGACGCCGCCGCTGCCACCCTCGGCGCGGTTTTCCGAGGTGGTGCTGCCGCTGTCCGGGCTGATCGGGCAGGTTCCGGTGCTGGGGCCGTTCTACACCCAGGTTCTCGGCGGCCAGAACATCCTGGTCTATCCGACCTTCGCGCTGGTGCCGCTGGCGTGGTGGGTGCTGGGCAGCACGCGCTTCGGCCTGCGCATCCGCGCGGTGGGCGAAAGCCCAGCCGCCGTCGATACCGCCGGCGTGTCGGTGGTGCGGCTGCGCTACGCGGCGGTGCTGATCGCGGGCGCGCTGTGCGGCATCGCGGGCGCCTATATTTCCACCGCGCAGGGCGCGGGCTTCGTGCGCGACATGACCGGCGGGCGGGGCTTCCTGGCACTTGCGGCGCTCGTGCTGGGCAAGTGGCGGCCGTGGTCCACGCTCGCCGGCTGCGTGCTGTTCGCGGCGCTGGATGCGCTGGCGATCCGGCTGCAAGGCGTGATCGTCCCCGGCCTCGGCGCGGTGCCGGTGGAGTTCGTGCAGATGCTGCCATACGTGATGACCATCGTGCTGCTCGCGGGCTTCGTCGGCCGCGCCATTCCCCCGCGCGCGAGCGGGCAGCCCTATGTGAAGGATCGCTGAGCGTGCTGCCGCAGGAGATCATCCGCCGCAAGCGCGACGGGCTGGCGCTCGATCCCGCACAGATCCGGGAGTTTGTCGCGGGGCTGAGCGACGGGCGCATCTCCGAGGGGCAGGTCGCCGCCTTCGCCATGGCGGTGTTCCTGCGCGGCATGAACACGGAGGAATCCGTGGCGCTGACGCTGGCGATGCGCGATTCGGGCGCGGTGCTGGACTGGCGGGCGCTCGGCGTCGATGGCCCGGTCGTGGACAAGCATTCCACCGGCGGCATCGGCGACAAGGTCTCGCTGATCCTCGGCCCGCTGCTGGCCGCCTGCGGCGCGTTCGTGCCGATGATTTCCGGGCGCGGCCTCGGCCACACCGGCGGCACGCTCGATAAGCTCGCAGCCATCCCCGGCTATCGCGTGGACGTGGACGAGGCGACGTTCGCGCGCGTGGTGCGCGATGTCGGTTGCGCCATCATCGGCCAGACGGCGCAGCTGGCGCCCGCCGACCGCAGGCTTTACGCGGTGCGCGACGTGACCGCGACGGTGGAGAGCCTGCCGCTGATCACCGCCTCGATCCTGTCGAAGAAATTCGCCGAGGGCACGCACGCCCTGGTGATGGACGTGAAGGTGGGCAACGGCGCCTTCATGGCCGACATGGCCGGCGCCCGGGCATTGGCGCGCAGCATCGTCGATGTGGCCAACGGCGCTTGCGTGCCGACAACGGCGCTGATCACCGACATGGATCAGGTGCTCGGCGCATTCGTCGGCAACGCGCTGGAGGTGGAAGAGTCGCTTGCCGTGCTCGCCGGAGAATCGCGCGACGCGCGGCTGACCGAGGTCACGCTGTCCCTGACGGCCGAGGCGCTGGTGCTGTGCGGCATCGCCGAAGATGTCGCCGCAGGCCGCCGGCTGGCGGAGACAAAACTCGCGGATGGCACGGCGGCCGAAGTGTTCGCCCGCATGGTGGCCGCACTCGGCGGCCCGGCCGACATATTTGCCGCACGCGATACGTTGCCGCGCGCCCCGGTGGTGCGGCCCGTCTCGCCCGAAAGACCGGGGATCGTCACGGCGATGGCCACGCGCGCCATCGGCCTTG
>JAKBCB010000113.1 GCA_021808185.1 Pseudomonadota bacterium | reverse complement strand
GATCTACCAGACGTTGCGCACGTCGTGCTTCCAGCCCTCCAGCAGCGCCTCGTAGATATTGCCTTCGTCGAGTTCCGCGTCGCCCGCTATGGCGATGTGCCGGCCGGGCGGAATGTCGTGCGTCATCAGCCCGTGCAGCCGCACGTAGTCGGCCATCAGCGCGGAAAAGCTGGTCATGGCGACGCCGAGGCCGACGGAGCCGGTGGAGAAATCAACCTCCGGCCCGTCCTTGACGCGGCTGGGGTACGGCTGCGCCCCGCCGAAGGCGCGCAATCCCTCCATCTTTTCGCGAACCTGTCGGCCGAACAGGTAATTCATGGCGTGGAACACCGGGCCCGCGTGCGGCTTGACCGCCACGCGGTCCTGCGGGCGCAGCACCTCGAAATACAGCGCCGCCATGATCGAGATCACCGAGGCGCAGGACGCCTGATGCCCGCCCACCTTCAGCCCGTCGCGATTGGGGCGGAGGTGGTTGGCGGTGTGGATCATCCAGGACGACAGCCAGAGCAGCTTGCGCTCGATCTGCCGCAGCAGCGCCAGGCGGCGCTCCGCCGTCAGGTCTGGCACGGTCGGGGCCAGCGGTGCGTTCATGGCGTTTTTCTCTCCCTGACGGCTATTGTTGTACGTCGGATGCCGCTGCCTTCAACCAGGGAATTCGCGCAACCCGGCCATCCGCGCTTACGCACCACCGCGCGCGAGCCGGCGCACGGCGGTGGCCGCGTTGCGCTTGCCCTCGCCCGCGTAGTCCTCGTGGTATTGCTCGATCTTCGCCGGGTCGTACAGATAGTTGACCATCAGCGTGGCACTCTCCCGCACCCCCTTGGCCGAGGTATCGGCGCCCAGCATGATCCGCTCCAGCCGGGCGCCGTTGCTGAGGTGGAAATGTGCCACCGGGTCCAGCGCGCGCGTGCCCTTGCCCTCCAGCAGCAGATAGCGCGCGCACAGCCGCGCCAGCACCGGCTCCGCCGCCTGCCGGGCCGCGGCCGGCGCGCCGCTGGCCAGGGCTGCGCGCAACGGCGGCGCCTCCGCCTCGCCGACCACCGCCGGATCAGCCATCGCCGTGTCGAGCCAGCGGCGGAAGCCGGGCACCGGCGAGAGTGTGGCGAAGGCCTTGAGGTTGCGCACCTCGCCGGACAGTTCCTCGACCACCCGCTTGATGAGGAAATTCCCGAAGCTGATCCCGGACAGGCCGCGCTGGCAGTTGCTGATCGAGTAGAAAATGGCGGTATCCGCCTCCTTCGTGTCGAGCAGCGGCGCCTTCGGGTCGAGCAGGCGCTGCACGCTGTCCGCGAGCCCCTCCACCAGCGCCACCTCGACGAAGATCAGCGGCTCGGTCGGCATGCGGGGATGGAAGAAGGCGTAGCAGCGGCGGTCGGAATCCAGCCGGTTCTTCATGTCCCGCCAGGAGCGGACACCATGCACCGCCTCGTACCCGGCGAGCTTTTCCAGCAGGGCGGCGGGACTGTTCCAGTCGATGCGCCGCAGGTCGAGAAACCCGACATCGAACCAGCTTGCCAGCAGCGCGCGCAAATCGCTGTCCAGCGCCATCAGCATCGGGTCGCCGCGCATCAGGTCGAGCAGGGTGGCGCGCAGATCGACCAGGAATTTCACCCCGTCGGGGATCGCGGTGAACTGCGTCAGCAGCCGCGCGCGCGGCGGATCGAGCGCGCGCCGCAGCCCGGCCTTGGCCGTCGCTCGCTCGGCGGGGCTTGTTGCCGTCCGCACCGCTTCGTACGCCTCGGCGACTGGCTCGGGGTCGGCGTCGAAGCCCGCGAGCGTGCCCAGGAAGCCGCGGCGGCCGGCCTCGTCCAGCCCGAGATAGGCTTGTGCCAGCTTGGCGGCGCGGTTGCGGGCACTCACCTCGCCGCCGCGTCCGGCGAGGCAGGCGCGCATCTGGGCGTCGATGCTGTCGTCGTCCACGCGCGCGACGCCGGAGGCCATGTCGCGCCAGACATCCTGGATGCGCCGCACGGCGCGGTCGAGCAGGCCGGGGGCTGCGATGTCGTTCATGCGTTCACTCCTGGTCGGCGGCGGCGTCGGCGAAGGCGCGGGGCAGGGCCTGGGCGAGATCCTCGGCGATCAGATGCGCCCCGGCGTGCACGCCGGCCCGGCCGTGCAGCCACGCCCCGGCGCAGGCGGCTTCCCACCCATGCATGCCTTGGGCCAGCAACGCCGCGATCACGCCCGCGAGCGTGTCGCCGGAGCCGGCGGTGGCGAGCCAGGGCGGCGCCGAATCATTGATCGCCGCCCGCCCGTCGGGCGCGGCGATCACGGTGTCGGCGCCCTTGAGCAGCACCACGGCGCCGCACCGCGCCGCCGCCGCGCGGGCCGCCGCGAGCCGGTCCGCGCCGATCGGGCCGAACATGCGCGCGAACTCGCCCTCATGCGGGGTCAGTACCGTGGCCCCCCGCACGCCCTCCGGGTCGCCCGCGAAGGCCGAGAACACCCCCGCGTCGGCGACCACGCGCCGTCCTGCCGCGACGAGGCTGGGCAATGCCGCGCGCGCCGCCTCCGGTGCGAGGCCGGGGCCGCAGACCCATGTGCCGCGCCTTGGGTCGGCGAGCAGCGTGGCCAAAGGCCGTTCGTCCACGATCGTCCCCGGTTCGCCCGCGCGATAAATCCCCAGCGGGTCGGCCGCCGCGATGGTGACGATCCCCGCCCCGGCCCGCCGCGCCGCCAGGGCCGCGAGTCGCGCCGCGCCCGGCATGGCCCCGCCGAGCACGGTCACGTCGCCGCGTGCGTATTTGTGCGCGCCGGGACCGGGGAAGGCTAATGGCCATAGTCTTGGCCCGTTGCGCCATGTGCGCGGGTCGATCCCGTCCAGCACGGCGGCCGGGATGCCGATATCGGCCAGCACGGTTTCGCCGCACAGCGTCCGGCCCGGCAGCAGGAGGTGGCCGGGCTTGGCGCGGAAGAAGGTCACGGTCAGCAGGGCCTGCGCCGCGAAGCCGCGCACCTGCCCGGTGGCGCCGTCGAGGCCGCTCGGCACATCGATGGCCACCACCCGCGCCGCCGCCCGCAGCACCTCGGCCACGTCGGCGGCCACGTCGCGGACCAGCCCCGCGCCGAACACCGCGTCGATCACCAGATCCGCGCGGCGCGCCTCGGCAACCGAGAAGGGCACCCTTGGTCCGCGCCAGCCGGCGGCGGCCTGGACGGCATCGCCGGCCGGCGGCGCGAGCGCCGCCACCGCGACCGGCCAGCCCCAGCCTTCCAGCCACCGCGCGGCCACGTAGCCGTCGCCGCCGTTGTTGCCGGGGCCGCACAGCACCAGCACCCGGCACGGCGCGAAGCGTTGCCGCACCGCGCGCGCCACCGCCCGCCCGGCGTTCTCCATCAGCCACGCCACCGGCCGGCCGAGAGCGACCGACGCACGGTCGGCGCGGCCCATCTCGGCGGGGGTCAGCAATTCCAGCGCTGTCATGCGGCCCTCCGGCTGCCTTGGTCGAGTCTAGCCCGCTTCAGCCCTTTCCGCGACGCGGGCGCCATGCGGTAAGCATCACAAGCAGCATCGGAGCGGCCGGCATGGCGGTGGTAATCACGGTGGCGCAGCAGAAGGGCGGCGCCGGCAAAACGACGCTGGCGGCCCACCTCGCGGCGGCCTTCGCGGCGCGGCGGCGGGTGGCGGTGCTGGACATCGACCCGCAGCGCAGCCTCGCGCGGTGGCACGGGCTGCGCGGCGCGCGCGCCGGGGCCGCGCCGATCCTGCTCTCGGACGTGTCCGGCTGGCGGCTGGCCACCGAACTGGACCGGCTGCGGCGGGATCACGATGTGCTGATCGTCGATAGCCCGCCGCAGATCGACACCGATGCCAAGCTCGCGGTGCGCGGCGCCGACCTCGTGCTGGTGCCGTTGCAGCCCAGCCCCCCCGACCTGTGGGCGGCGGAGGGCACGCTGAAGCTCGCCGCCGCCGAGAAGCGGCCGGCGCGGCTGGTGCTGAACCGCGCCCCCGCCTCCGGCAAGCTGCGCCAGCAAGTGGAGGCGGAGATCGCGCGCAAGGGGGACTTGCTGCTGGCGGCGACGCTGGGCAACCGCACCGGGTTTGCCAGCGCGTTCGCGCGGGGGCTGGGCATCACGGAAACCGCGCCCAAATCGGTGGCGGCAAAGGAACTATTGGCGTTGCTCGCGGAAATTGAAGGAATCGTCGGATGACTCTCGGCATCCTGTTGGCCCTGCATCTGCTCGGTGCCGTGCTGTGGGTGGGCGGCATGGCGTTCGCGCTGTTGGTGCTGCGCCCGAGCCTGAGCGTGCTGGAACCGCCGCAGCGGCTGGCCCTGCACGCGCAGGTGTTCCGGCGCTTCTTCCTGATCGTCTGGCATGCCATGCCGGTGCTGCTGGCGACGGGCTACGCCATGCTGTTCGGCGTGTTGGGCGGGTTCGCCGGTGTCGGGCCGGCGGTGCATGTGATGCACCTGCTCGGGCTGATCATGGCGGTGATCTTTCTGGTCATCTTCTTCGGCCCGTGGCGGGCGATGCGCGCGGCGATGGCGGCGCAGAACCGCGACGCGGCGGCCCGGGCGGTTGACCGCATCCGCTTGCTCATCCAGATCAATCTGGCATTGGGGGCCGTCACGGTCGTTGTCGCGGCTTGGGTCTGAAGCGACGCGCGCCCCGCCATCACGCGGCGGGCCGCTGCGCGCGCACCACTTCGCGCCACCAGATATACAGCCCGGCGGCGATCAGGATGGCGATGCCCGCGGCCGTCCACCCGTCCGGCACCTCGCCCCACACCAGCGCGCCGAGCAGGGTCGCGTGGACGATGGCGCCGTATTCGAACGGCGCGATCAGCGTGGTCTCGCCGGAGCGGTAGGCGTCCGTCATCATCAGTTGCGCGCCCGCCGTGGCGAGGCCCGCGGCCAGCAGCAGCGCCGTGTCGCGCGGGCTGGGCGTGACCCAGTACGGCAGCACCAGGATCAACGACAGCACGAGGCAACCCAGGCAGTACCACAGCACGATGGTCGCGTTGCGCTCACCGGAATTGCCGAGCTTCTTGATGGTGATCATGGTCAGCGCCCAGGCCACGACGCCCGCGAGCACCAGCGCCACCGCGTCCATCGGCGTATCGGCGGCGGCGGCATGCCAAGGGCGGACGATGGCGAGAACCCCGACCAGGCCGGCCAGCACCGCCCCGCCCCGCCGCCAGCCCACCGTCTCGCCCAGCAGCGGCACCGAGAGCACGGTCAGGAACAGCGGCATGGCGAACCCGAGCGCCGTGACCGTGGCGAGCGGCAGGCGGACATAGCCGACATAGGAGGTACTCATGGCGATCAGGCCGAGCACGGTGCGGACCGCGTGCGCCCATGGCCGCGACGTGCGCAGCGCCGCGCGCACGCCGCCCTGCCGGCGCAGCACCACCATCATGACCAGTGCTATGACGACGCTGCGGAACACCACCATTTCGAAGACGGGAATCCCCGTGGATCGGGTGGCCTTGATGAGCGCCGCGGCGATGGCGAAACAGAACCCGGCGCCGAGCACCCCCAGGATGGCCCGGCGGCGGACGGCAGCTTGCGAGGTATCGATGGCGCGGGCGGCCACGGCGGATGGCATGGGCGGACGGTAGGTTTTCCGGCTGTTCCGGTCCAGGGCCGGCGCGCGGCTATTCCTCGTGCCAGACGCGCGAGAGCATCGCGGGCGTGGTCGTCCGGCTGGTGCGCTCCTGCGGCGACATGGCCAGCCACTCCAGCAGCTTGGTCAGCACGCCGCGCGTGGCGTTGACCAGATCGAGCGCCAGCGCCTCGTTCACGCCGAACCAGCGCAGATCCTCCAACTCGCCGGACCCGGCCAGCGTGCCGGAGACAGCCTCGGCATCGACCACGAAGAACCGCGCGTCGAAACGGATCGGGCTGACCGGCGGCGTGACGGCGCGGCTGAGATAGTCGAGCGGCGCCAGATGCGGCGGCGCGCCGAGCGACAGACCGGTTTCCTCCAGCAACTCGCGCGCGGCGGCGATGCCCAGCGCGTGCGCCAGCGAGGCGTCGGCCGAGACTTCCAGCCGCCGGCGCACATGCGCTGGCAGCGGCGAGGCCGCCGGGGCCGCGTGGTCGGCCGGATCGACCGCGCCGCCTGGGAACACCAGCCGGTTGGGCATGAATTTATGGCCGGCGCCGCGCAGCCCCATCAGCACCTCCGGCCCCGAATGGGTGGGGCGCAGCACGAGCAGGCTGGCGGCGTGGCGCGGCGTGGCCGGGGCGGGGTCGGACATGCGGGCAGGCTATCGCGCGGCCGGGGCTGGGGCCAGACCGCTCACGTCGCGCCGCCGGCCTGCGCGAGCAACTCCTCCTCGGCCGCGAGGTGCAGCGCCACCACCGCGTCCAGCGCGTACAGCAGCCGCCGCGCCTCCCGCGCTTCCCCGGGCGAGGCTTCCGCGTCCAGCGTGTCGGTCAGGCCGCCAAGGCGGGTGGCGAGGTCGGCGATTTCCTCGTGCATCCGCGTCATCGCCCCCATCGGGTCGCGCCCGCCCAGGCGGCGGGCGAGTTCGGGGTACAGCACCTGTTCCTCGGCCTGCTGGTGCGGCAGCAGCAGGCCGCGCAGATCGGCGGCGATGGCGCGCAGATCGGCGACCGGCAGCTCGGTGCCGTCGAGCGCGTCGAGCGTGTCGGCGGCGCGGCGCATGCGCGCGGACAGATCGCGCAGGCGGGTGTGGTCCTCCAGCATTCGCGGCACCCCGGCCGCGGCGGGCAGCGGCGGCAGCGGGGCGTCGCCGCGCAGCACGCGCAGCGCATTCAGGATCACCGCGACGTCGATCGCCTCCTGCAACAGCGCGCCATAGACCGGCGGCAGATAGCCCAGCGCGGCCACCAGCATCGCCAGCCCGGACAACGCCATGCCGGCGACGATCGATTCCACCGCGATCCGGCGCGCCCGGTGCGCGGCGGCGACGGCGGCGGCGACCGCGTCCAGCCGGTCCACCAGCAGCACCACGTCCGCCGCCTCGGCCGCCGCCGCCGCGCCGCGCGCGCCCATCGCGACGCCGATGTCGGCGGCGGCCAGCGCCGGCGCGTCGTTGATGCCGTCGCCCACCATCAGCGTCGGGCCGGCGCGGCGCTCGGTGGCCAGCACCGCGAGCTTGCCCTCGGGCGAGAGGTCGGCGTGCACTGCGTCCAGGCCCAGCGCGGTGCCGATGGCCTCGGCCGTGGCGCCACGGTCGCCGGTGACCATGACGAGGCGGGACATGCCGGCCGCGCGCAGGGCGCGCAGCGCGCGCGGCGCCTCCGGGCGGATGCGGTCGGACAGCATCAGCGCCCCGGCCACGGTGCCGCCGATCGCGACCCAGGCGACGGCGGAGGCGGCGGTGGCGAGGCGGGCGGCGGGGCCGGTGGTGGGTGGCGGCAGGCCGCGCGCGGCGAACAACGCGGCGCTGCCGACCATGACCGCCTGCCCCTCCACCAACCCCGCCACTCCACCGCCGGGAATTTCCGCCGCGTCGCGCGGAATGGGCAGCGCGATCCCGGCGGCGCGGGCGGCGGCCACCACCGCGCCGGCCACGACATGCTGCGACACCTGATCCACCGACGCCGCCGCGCGCAGCACATCGTCGGGCGAAAACCCGGGCTGCGCCTGCACGCCGGTCACGCGCGGGGTGCCGGAGGTGAGCGTGCCGGTCTTGTCGAACAGCGCGGTGCGCGCGCGGGCAAGCCGCTCCAGCGCGGCACCGCCCTTGACGATGGCGCCGTGCCGCGCCGCCCGCGAAATGCCGCACACCAGGGCCACGGGCGCTGCCAGGATCAGCGGGCAGGGGGTGGCCACCACCAGCACCGCCAGCGCGCGCCGCGGATCGCCGGAGACGGCCCAGGCGGCACCGCAGGCCGTCAGCGTCACGGCCAGGAACCCGAGCGCCCAGCGATCCGCCAGCCGCGCCATCGGCGGTCGCTCGGCCTGCGCCGCGCGGACGAGGCGGACGACGGCGGCGTAGGTGCTGGCCTCGGCGGTGGCGCCGGCGCGCAGCGAAATCGGGCCGCCGGCATTGACCGTGCCGCTGCGCGCCGCCGTGCCAGGTGCCCGCGTGACCGGAAGCGGCTCGCCGGTCAGCGCCGATTCGTCCAGTTCCGCCGCCGCCGCCTCGATGATGCCGTCCACCGGCAGCGTCTCGCCCGGCTTGACCAGCAGCAGGTCCCCGGCGGCGATGGCGTCCACGGCGATGTCGGTCAGGTCGGCGCCGGACTGGCGATGCGCCACGCGCGGCGCGCGGGAGAGCAGTGCTGTCATCTCGCGGCTGGCGCGGCCCTCGGCGAATTCCTCCAGCGCGTTGCCGCCGGCCACCATCAGGCCGATCAGGGCTGCCGGGAAACTCTCGCCCAGGGCCAGCGCCGCGACGATGGCCAGCAGCGCGATGATGTCCACCCCGAGCGCGCCGCCGCGCAGCGCGCGCCAGGAGGCCACCGCCACGGTCGCGGCGGCCGGCAGGGCCGCGATGTCCCAGGCCAGCGCCGCCGCGTGCCACAGGCCGAGCGCGGCCAGGGCGGCACCAGCCAGGCCGGGCAGCAGGACCGCAAGCAGCAGCAGACGTTGGCGTGGCATGCGCGACCGGCACTTTCGAGGCCTCGGTGCGCGCTTCATACAGCATACGGTCCGACCTCGCATGGGCCTGCGCGGGCCGCGCCGCGCTTGGCGTGAAACAAGCCTTGACGCTGCGCGCGCGATGCCCCATTTCCTCCCATACAGTACCGATCCGGTCCGGATATCGCCGGCAGGCGGGGATGAAGCGCTCATGCTCAGGCTTTCCAAGCTCACCGATTACGCCGTGGTGGTCCTGATCCGCCTGTCGGAGGGCGAGCGCGCGCCCGCACGCTGCTGTGCCGAGGACGCGGTGCAGACCTCGCCCGGGATCGCCAACGCCACCGGCGTGCCGGAGCCGACGGTGGCCAAGGTGCTCAAGGCGCTGGCCGGCGCCGGCCTCGTGGTCTCGCAGCGCGGCGCGCGCGGCGGCTACCGGCTGGCGCGGCCGTTGAGCGAGATCGCGGTGGCCGACGTGATTACCGCCGTCGATGGCCCGATCGCGCTGACCGCCTGCGTCGATGGCGGTGCCGGCGGCTGCGACGTGCAGAGCCTGTGCGCCGTGCGCGGGCGGTGGGATCTGGTCAATGCCGCGATCCGCGAGGCGCTGACCGGGATCACCCTGGCCGAGATGCGCGAGGCGTCCGTTCCGCCGGCGTTCCGCCCGATGCCCGACCTCGCGCCGCGCCCGGCCCCCGCCGTCGCCGAATAGGAAACCCGCATGTCCGACGCCACAGACACCATGCAAGCCGTCCACGAGGCGACGCAGAACCCCTACAAGTGGGGGTTCAGCACCGATATCGAGATGGACCTTGCCCCGAAAGGTCTGAACGAGGACATCATCCGCCTGATCTCCGCCCGCAAGCAGGAGCCGGAATGGCTGCTGGAGTGGCGCCTGCAAGCGTTCGCCGCGTGGCGGGAGATGGAGGAGCCGGAGTGGGCGCGCGTCGGCTACCCGCCGATCGATTACCAGGATCTGCACTACTACGCCGCGCCGAAGCGCAAGGCA
>JAKBCB010000112.1 GCA_021808185.1 Pseudomonadota bacterium | reverse complement strand
GAGGGCGAAATGCTCGCTCGCGGCGATCACCGGCAGGTGCTGGTCCTGCGCGATCTTGCCCAACCCGATGACGCCGATGCGATGCCTGGCCATTGTTGTCGCCCTCCCGATAGGTGCGCGGAGTTTAGGGCTGGGCGCCGGCTTGACCACCCCCATGGCGGTGCCGCAGGTTTCCAGCGCCGACGGGGAGGACGAGGGATGCTCAGCGACGCCCAGAAAGACAGGTTTCGGCGGGACGGCTATCTCGTGCTGCCGGGCTTCAAGCGTGCCGAGGACATCGCGGCACTGCGCGACCGCGCGGGCGAGATCGTGGAAGCCTTCGACCCGGGCCAGTCGCGGGCGATCTTCTCCACCACCGATCAGGCGCGCCACACCGACGACGACTTCCTGAGCAGCGGCGACAAGGTGCGCTGTTTCTTCGAGGAGGAGGCGTTCGACGAAGCCGGCGCGCTGCGGCAGGCCAAGGCGCTCTCGATCAACAAGATCGGCCACGCGCTGCACGATCTGGACCCGGTGTTCGACCGGTTCTCCCGCGATCCGCGACTGGCCGGGATCGCGGCCGGGATCGGGCTGGCGGAGCCGCAAATCTGGCAGTCCATGTATATCTTCAAGCAACCCGGCATCGGCGGCGAGGTGCGCTGGCACCAGGACGCGACGTTCTTCGAGACCGATCCGATCACGGTGACGACATTCTGGTTCGCGCTGGAGGATGCCGACCGGAGCAATGGCTGCCTGTGGGTGGAACCGGGCGGCCATGCCGGGCCGCTGCGCGAGCGTTTCGTGCGCGCGGGCAACACCACGCACATGGAAAGGCTCGACCCGACGCCATGGCCCACGGACGCCACGGCGGTGCCGCTGGAAGCGACAACCGGCACACTTGTCGTGTTCCACGGCAAGCTGCCGCATTACAGCGCGCCGAACCGCTCGCCGGTCTCGCGCCACGCCTATACGCTGCATGTCACCGATGCCCGTGCCGCCTACTCGGCGCGCAACTGGCTGCAACGCGGGCCGGACCTGCCGGTGCGCGGCTTCGTCTGAGCCGCGCGCGACGGGATATTCGGCGCCGACGCCCGACATGCGATTGCGTGACGCGCCGCCACCGCCGTAACCTGCCGGCCATTCGGGGGGCAACCAGGATGAACATCGGCGCGAACGCCCGCACACTCGCCTTCGTCGGCGCGCTGACGCGGCCCACGCCGTATTTTCCGGGCGCGCGCGGCGACGGTATCAGCGTGCTGCGCTTCGACACCGAGAGCGGCGAACTGACGCCGCTCTCGCGCACCGGCGGGATCGACAACCCGAGCTATCTGACCCTGGATGCCGCAGGCCGCACGCTGTACGCGGTCAGCGAAGTGTACGGCTGGCACGAGGGCACCGTCACCGCCTACCGCATCGAGCCCTCCAGCGGCACGCTCACCTACATCAACAAGCAGCCGACGCTGGGCAGCATCGCCGCGCATGTCAGCCTGGACCGCACGGGGCGCTGGCTGCTGGTGGCGAACTACCGCATGGGCGAGGATGGGGCGCGGCCGCCGCAGGCGCTGGTGGTCTATCCGGTCGAAGCCGATGGCGGCATCGGCGCGCCGGTCGCCCATGTCGGGCACACGGGCCACGGGCCGAACCACGCCCGCCAGGAAGGCCCGCACCCGCACTGCGCGCTGGCCAGCCCCGACAATCACCACATCCTGGTCGCCGATCTCGGTCTCGACCGGATCATGGTCAACGCCTTCAACGCCGGCACCGGGCAGCTTGCGCGCGGGGCGCGGCCGTTCGTCCGCCTCACACCCGGCAGCGGCCCGCGCCACCTCGCGTTCCATCCGTCCGGGCACTGCGTGTATGTCATCAACGAACTGGAGAGCAGCGTCACCGCCCTCGCCTGGGACGCGGCCAGCGGCGCGCTGGAGCCGTTCCAGACCGTCTCGACGCTGCCACGGGACTGGCGGGGCGAGAGCACGTGTTCGGATGTGCGGATCTCGCCCGACGCGCGGTTTCTGTATGGCGCCAATCGCGGCCATGACAGCATTGCGATCTTCGCCATCGAGGCAGGCAGCTTCCTGCTGGACCCGGTGGGCCATTCGCCCTGCCTTGGCGCCACGCCCCGGCAATTCTCGCTGGACCCGGCAGGGCGGTTCCTTCTGGTGGCGAACCAGAACTCCGACACCGTTGCCGTGCTGGCGCGCGAGGCGACCACTGGCCGGCTGAGCGATTCCGGCCATCGCGCGGGCATCGGCACGCCGATGTGCGTGCAACTGGCGCGGTACGCCTGAGGACGCGGGACTACGCGGCCGCGCACTGGGTCGGGCGCGTCATCGCGCCACGAGCACGCGCCGCAGCCGCGCCCACGCCTCCGGCGTGCCGGGCAGGCCGAAGCGCAGCCAGCGCGGATGCTCGGCGAAGCGGCGCACGAAGATGCCGGCCTCCCCGAGCCTGCCGAACATCGCCGGCGCGTCGCCCTCGGCCAGCCGGAACAGTTTGGTCCCGCCGACCACGCGCGGGCCGGCGGCCGCCAGCAGCGCATCCAGGTCGCGACACTCGGCGGCCAGCCGCGCCGCCGTCGCCGCCAGCCAGTCGCCATCCGCCAGCGCCCGCGCGCCGATCGCCAGCGCCGGGCCGGACACCGCCCATGGCCCCAGCGCCGCGCGGATCGCCGCCGCCCGCTCCGGCCCGGCCAGCGCGAAGCCGAGCCGCAGGCCGGCGAGGCCGTAGGTCTTGCCGAACGAGCGCAGCACGATCAGCCCGGGGTGCGGCAGGGCGGCGGCGATCCCGGCGCCTTCGAGGTCGGCGAACGCCTCGTCCACCAGCAACAGCCCGCCACGCGCCGCCATCCGGTCCGCCAGCCCCAGCAGGCGGGCTGGCGGCGTGCGCTGGCCGTCCGGGTTGTTGGGGTTGACCACCACCGCCACCTCGGCGCCGTCCAGGGCGTCGAACGCGCCGACCGTGCTGACGCGCGCGCCCTGCTTGGCCCAGGCGTGCGCGTGCTCGGCATAGGTCGGCCCCAGCACGGCGACGCCGCGCGCGGGCCATAGGCGGGGGATCAGGTCGATCAGCATCTGCGTGCCCGGCGCGGCGGCCACCAGCGCCGCGTCGGCGGCGCCGTAAGCGCGCGCGGCGATGGCGCGGAGGGCGTGCTCGGCGTCCGGTTCGGGCAGGCGGGTGAAGCAGTCGGGGGACAGATCGGGCAGCGGGTACGGCACCGGGTTGATGCCGGTGGACAGGTCCACCCACGGCTCCGGGGCGCCCGGAAACAGCCGCCTTGCCTCGGTCAGCCGGCCGCCATGGGCGAGGGCGGCTGTCGCCTCGGGAGCGATCATGCTAGGCAGCCCCCGCGTCACACGTCCGAGCCATTCGCCCCTGTCCCTCGCCACGCATCTCGCGCTCGCCGCCACGGCCCTGCTGGCGGAAGTGGCCTTCGGTTACCCCGACGCGCTGTTCCGCGCCATCCGCCATCCGGTGGTGTGGATCGGCGCGCTGCTGGCCGCGCTCGACCGCGCGCTCAACCGCGCCACCCTGCCCCGGCCGGCGCGCCGGGGGATGGGCGTGCTTACCGTTCTCGCGCTCATCGCCGCGAGCGCCGGGCCGGCGGCGCTGCTCCAGGGCGCGGCGCTGGCGTGGCTGGGGCGCGCGCTCGCCATTGCCGTGCTCGCGGTGCTGGCCAGTTCGCTGCTGGCACAGCGCAGCCTGTTCAGCCATGTGCGCGCCGTGGCGGACGGGCTGGAGCGCGCGGGCCTCGCCGGCGGGCGGCACGCGGTGGCGCAAATCGTCGGCCGCAATCCGCAGACGCTGGACGAAGCCGGCGTGGTGCGCGCGGCCATCGAGAGTCTGGCGGAGAATTTCTCCGACGGCGTGGTGGCGCCGGCGTTCTGGTGCGCCGTGCTCGGCCTGCCGGGCATTGCCGGATACAAGGCCGTCAACACCGCCGACAGCATGATCGGCCACCGCACCCCGCGCCACGAGGCGTTCGGCTGGGCGGCGGCGCGGCTGGACGATGTTGTGAATCTGCCCGCCTCGCGCCTCTCGGCGTTCTGGCTTCTGTGTGCCGCGTTCCTGCTGCCCGGCGCCAGCGCGCGCGGCGCCGCGCGCGCGGTGTGGCGCGACGCGGGCAAGCATCGCTCGCCGAATGCCGGCTGGCCGGAGGCGGCGATGGCCGGCGCCCTCGGCCTGCGGCTCGCCGGCCCCCGCGTCTATGGCACGACCCGCGTGGACGATGCCTGGATGGGCGATGGCCGGGCGGAGGCGACGCCGGCCGACCTGCGCCGCGCGCTGGCGCTGTACCGGATCGCCTGCGGATTGCAGGTGCTCGCGGCCACCGCGCTCGCGTTCATCGCGCAAGGCTGAGCAACCGGTCGATGGCGACGTGCCGCTCCAGATGCGCCGCCAGCGCATCCAGCGCCGCCTCGATCCCCGCGGCGTGGTCGCGCGGCGCGGCCGCCACGCCCAGGCTTGCGAGCCATGCCGCGCGCGCGGCATCGGCCATGAACAAGCCGTGGACATAGGTGCCGGCAACCCGCCCATCCGCCGAGACGGCGCCATCCGCGCGCCCATCCGCCATATGGAGCAACGGGGCCGCCGTGCCCGGCCCCGTGGTGCGGCCGATATGCATTTCGTATCCGTCGAAGTCCGCGCCCAGCACCTGCCCTCGCACGGCGGCGAGGTGCTTGTCGCCGATCAGCACGGTGTCGATGTCGAGCAGGCCCAGGCCCTCCACCTCGCCCGGCGGGCCTTCGATCCCATGCGGATCGGCGATGCGCCGCCCGAGCATCTGGTATCCGCCGCACAGGCCCAGCACGCGCCCGCCGGCGCGGACATGCGCCCGCAGGTCGATGTCCCACCCTTCCGCGCGCAGACTGGCAAGATCCGCGATGGTCGCCTTCGAGCCGGGCAGGATCACCACATCGGCGCCGCGCGGCAGCGGCGCGCCGCGTGGCACGATGCTGAGTTCCACGGAAGGCTCGGCGCGCAGCGGATCGAGGTCGTCGAAATTGGCGATGCAGGGCAGCCACGGCACCGCGATGCGCAGCCGCGCGTCCGGCCTGCGCGGCTGCGCCAGTTCGGCAAGGTCCGCCGCGTCCTCCGCCGGCAACGCGCGCACGGCGTCGAGGAATGGCACCAATCCGAGCGCCGCCCACCCGGTCTTGTCCGCGATCGCCGCCATGCCGTCCGCGAACAAAGTCGGATCGCCGCGCATCCGGTTGACGATGAAGCCACGGATCATCGCAGCGTCCGCCGTGTCGAGCACCGTGTGCGTGCCGACCAGGGACGCGATCACACCGCCCCGGTCGATATCGCCCACCAGCACCACCGGCACATCCGCCGCGCGCGCGAACCCCATGTTGGCGATGTCGTTCGCGCGCAGGTTGATTTCCGACGCGCTGCCCGCGCCCTCCACCAGCACGATGTCGGCCCCGGCGCGCATCCGGGCGAAACTGTCGAGCACGGCCGGGAGAAGTTCCGCCTTGCGTGTCTGGTAGTCGCGCGCCCTGGCGCTGCCGATCACCCGCCCCTGCACGACGATCTGCGCGCCGGTCTCGCTTTGCGGCTTCAGCAGCACCGGGTTCATGTGCACGCTGGGCGCGATGCCGCAGGCGCGCGCCTGCAACGCCTGCGCGCGCCCGATCTCGCCGCCATCGGCGGTGACGGCGGCGTTGTTGGACATGTTCTGCGGCTTGAACGGCCGCACCGTCATCCCGCGCCGCACCAGCGCGCGCGCCAGCCCCGCGACCAGCACGGATTTGCCGACGGACGAGCCGGTGCCCTGGAACATCAGGGCGCGCGCGGTCAAAACTCGATCCCCTGCTGCGCCTTCACGCCGGCCGCGAAGTGGTGCTTCGTCATCGTCATCTCGGTGACGAGATCCGCCGCTTCGATCAGCGCCGGCTTCGCGTTGCGCCCCGTGACCACCACATGCAGATCCGCGCGCCGCGCCGCGAGGTCGGCCAGCACGTCGTCGAGCGGCAGATAGTCGTAGCGCAGCGCGATATTCAGTTCATCCAGTATCAGCAACGCAATCGTCGGATCGACCAGCAATTCCTTCGTGCGCTCCCAGGCCCGCCGGCACGCCGCGATGTCGCGCGCGCGGTCCTGCGTCTCCCAGGTGAAGCCCTCGCCCATGCTGTGCCAGACAACGAGATCGCCGAATCGTTCAAGCGCCGTGCGCTCGCCCGTGGACCAGGCGCCCTTGATGAACTGCACCACGCCGACGCGCCGGCCGTGGCCCAACATGCGCAGCGCGAGGCCGAACGCCGCCGTGGATTTCCCCTTGCCCGGTCCGGTGTGGACGATCAGCAGGCCCTTCTCCACCGTCTTGGACGCCACTTCGGCGTCCTGCACGGCTTTGCGCTTGGCCATCTTCTCGCGATGGCGCGCGGCGTCGTTGTCGTCGGTCATTTCACCCTCATCGGCAGGCCCGCCACCATGAACACCACGTTTTGCGCGCGCGCCGCCAGCAGCCTGTGCAGCCGCCCGGCCTCGTCGCGGAAGCGCCGGGCCAGCGCGTTGTCCGGCACGATGCCGAGACCGACCTCGTTGCTCACCAGCACCGTCGGCGCCGTCCGCCGGTCCAGCGCCGCCTCCAGCGCGGAGGTCGCGGCGGCGATGTCGTGCTCGCCCAGCAACAGATTGGTCAGCCACAAGGTCAGGCAATCCACCAGCACCGGCCGGTCGCCGGCCAGGGCGGCCGGCAGATCGAGCGGCGCTTCCAGCGTTCGCCAGCCCTCGGCCCGGCGCGCCCGGTGCTCGGCGATGCGCGCGCGCATCTCGTCGTCGAACGCCTGCGCGGTGGCCACGTACACCCACGGCGCGGGCAACGCCGTCACCAGCCCCTCGGCATACAGGCTCTTGCCCGAGCGGGCGCCGCCGAGGACGAGCGTGAGGGCGGACATGCGGGCTCCTTTACGGCGGCGGCGGGGGCCGGTATCTAGTCCGCTCTCGATGGTCCTTCCAGCCGGAAGGTGAAAAGGGAACGCGGTGCGGGGCTTGCCCCAATTCCGCGGCTGCTCCCGCAACTGTAGGCGGAAAGCGGCCTGTCGCGACGCCACTGGGCAACCGCCCGGGAAGGCAGACAGGCCGTGCCGGATCCGCGAGCCAGGAGACCTGCCATCGCCATCATGCCGCGACGCCGGGCGGGATGCCCCGGTGGCGGTTCGTCTCGCGGCCACAAGGGGCAATACCCCGTGGGGCCGGCATCCCTCGTTGCTGCATGGCGCTCCGCCAACGGGGCGTCGATTCCGGGGGTGCCAGTGTCCGAGCCGCGTCCACGCCTGATCGTCTGCACCACCTGCCGCGCGGGGCGCGACGTTGCCGATGGCGAGGCACGCCCGGGGGCGCTGCTACACGCGGAACTTTCCCGACTGTTGACCGAGAGCAACGCGCATGTGGACCTGCGCGAAGTCGCCTGCCTGGCGAATTGCGAGCGCGGCTGCTCCGCCGCCCTCGCCATGCCGGGCAAATGGACCTTCTTTCTCGGCCACCTCACCCCCGACCACGCGCCGGACCTGCTGACCTATGCCGCCGCCTACGCGGCACACGCCACCGGCACCATCATGCCCTCGCGCCGCCCGGCCTCGCTGCGCAACGTGGTCCTCGCCCGCCTGCCCCATCTGGAGTACGCCGCATGAGCAAGATCCCCGCCACCATCGTCACCGGCTTCCTCGGCGCGGGCAAAACCACGCTGGTGCGCCATGTGCTGGAAAACGCCGGCGGGCGGCGGATCGCCGTCATCGTCAACGAATTCGGCGCGCTCGGCATCGACGGCGAGACCCTGAAAAGCTGCGGCATTCCGGGCTGCGAGGACGAGGACATCATCGAACTCGCCAATGGCTGCCTGTGCTGCACCGTGGCGGACGATTTCGTGCCGACCATCGAGGCGCTGCTGAACCGGCCCAGCCCCCCGGAACACATCCTGATCGAGACCTCGGGCCTCGCGCTGCCCAAGCCGCTGCTGAAGGCGTTCGGCTGGCCCGCCGTGCGCTCGCGCGTCACCGTCGATGGCGTGATCGCGGTGGTGGACGGCCCCGCCGTCGCCGCCGGCCGCTTCGCCGACGACCCGGAGGCGGTCGCCCGCCAGCGCGCAGAGGATGCCTCGGTCGATCACGACAACCCGCTGGCCGAGGTGTACGAGGACCAGTTGCAGGCGGCGGACATGATTCTGGTCAACAAGACCGACCTGCTGGACGCCGACACGCTCGCCCGCCTGCGCACCGAGATCGGCACCGCCGTCGGCCGCGCGGTCAAGCTGGTGCCGACGCGGGAAGGCCGCATCGACCCCGCCGTGCTGCTCGGCCTCGGCGCCGCCGCCGAAGACGATCTGGCCTCCCGCCCCTCCCACCACGACGCCGAGGACGGCGCGCACGAGCACGACGATTTCGAGAGTTTCGTGGTGCCGATTGGCGAGATCGACACGCCGGAGGCGCTGCTGGCACGGCTGGCGTCGGTCAGCGAGGCGCACGACATCTTGCGCCTGAAGGGCTTCGCCGCCGTGCGCGGCAAGCCGATGCGCCTTGCCGTGCAGGGCGTCGGCGGGCGCTTCCGCCACCATTTCGACCAGCCGTGGGCTGCGGCGGAGACGCGCGCGGGACACATGGTGGTGATCGGCCGCGCCGGGCTGGATCGCGCGGCGATCACCGCATCGATCCAGGGCTGATCCTTTGCACCTGCTGGCCCGCGAGACACGATCACTCGACGAGGACGCGCAAGCGGTCGATCTCGGGCAAACGCCAGCGGATATCGTGTTCCTGTCCTTTTCGGACGCCGATCTCGGCGCGATGGCGATGGCATGGCAGGCGCTGCCCGGCGCGCCGGGGCTGCGGCTGGCCAATCTCGGGCGGTTGCGCCACCCGATGTCGGTGGACCTGTATGTCGAGCAGGTCGCGGCGGGCGCGCGCTGCATCGTGGTGCGCCTGCTCGGCGGGTTCGACTACTGGGCCTATGGCGTGCAGGAACTGTTCGCCACCTGCCGCGCGCGCGGCATTCCGCTGGCCATCGTGCCGGGCGACGTGCGCGAGGACGAGCGGCTGCGCGCGCACTCCACCGCGCCGGACGCGGCGGTGGCGAGCCTCGACGCATATCTGCGCCACGGCGGCCCCGCCAACATGGCCGGCGCATTGCGCCTTGCCGGCCACCTCGCCGGCCTCGGCCCCGTGCCCGTGGAAGCGCCGGAGCCGCTGCCGGGCGCGGGGGAATACTTTCTGACCTCCTCGCCTGCCAGCCAACGGGAGGGGGTGAAGCAGGAGTCACCGCCGCTCGCCGTCATCGTTTTCTACCGCTCCCACCTGCTCGCCGCCGACGTGGCGCCCGTGGAGGCGCTGGCCGGGGCGGTGCGGGCGCGGGGCCTCGCGGTGCGCGCGCTGTATGTCTCCAGCCTCAAGGACCCCGATGCCGCCGCGTTCGTGGCGGAGCGGCTGCGCGCGTGGCGACCGGCCGTCGTGCTCAACGCCACCGCCTTCGCCGCGCGGCAGGCCGCGGCAGGATCCCCCCTGCGCGCCGCTGGGGTGCCCGGGCTTCAGGGCTTCCTCGCCGTCGCCGGGCGGGAGAGCTG
>JAKBCB010000111.1 GCA_021808185.1 Pseudomonadota bacterium | reverse complement strand
ATGGATCGGCGTGCGCCGGAACGGCCGCGCCGCCGGCAACTCCTCGTTCGGATACGCCAGGCGGAAGCGCCGCGTGTAATTCTCATGCACTTTGGCGGATGTGTAGCGGGGCGTGGCAAACGCGCCATACCGGGCGACATCCATCGCCAGCACGTCCTGCCCGGGATCGCCGTGTGCCATCCATTGCGACAGTGCGAGGCCGATGCCGCCGCCCTGGCTGAACCCGGCCATCACCGCGCAGGCCACCCAGTAATTGCGCAGCCCCGGCACCGGCCCGACCAGCGGGTTGCCATCGGGCGCGAAGGTGAACGGCCCGTTGATCGCCTTCTTGATGCCCGCCCGCCCCAGTGCCGGAAAATGCCTGAACCCGACCTCGAAGGCCGGAGCAAGCCGCTCCAGTTCCTCCGGCAGCAGCTGCATGGAGAAATCGTCCGGCGTGGTGTCCGGCGCCCAGGCGACCGGGTTCGCCTCATACGTGCCGATCAGCGCGCCCTGGCGCTCCTGGCGCATGTAGATCTCGCCGGCATAGTCGGTGGTGTTGACGATCTCCTTGTCCAGCCCGGCCAGTTCCGGCAGCGGCTCGGTCAGCAGATAGTGGTGCGACATCGCCAGCACCGGCAGTTCGATGCCCACCATGCGTCCGATCTCGCGCGCCCACAGCCCGCCGCAGTTCACCACATGCTCGGCGTGGATGCTGCCTTTGTCGGTGACGACATCCCACGAGCAGTCCGGTCGCTGCTTCAACGCCACCACGCGGGTGAAGCGGTTGATCTCCGCGCCGAGCGCGCGCGCGGCCTTCGCGTAGGCGTGCGTGGTGCCGGATGGATCGCAATGCCCGCCATCGGCCCGCCACAGCGCGCCGATGAAGTATTGCGGGTCGATCAGCGGATTCATCCGCACCGCCTCGGCCACCGAGATGATGGCGGTCTCCATGCCGAGATACTTCGCTCGCGAGGCGATCAGATAGAGACTGTCCATCTCGCCCTGCGTCGAGGCGAGCATCAGTCCGCCGTTCGGGTGCAACCCGCAGGACTGATCGGACAGCTTCTCGATCTCGCGGTACAGGTCGATGGTGTATTTCTGAAGGCGGGAGATATTGGCATCGCCGTTGAACGTGTGCATGCCCCCGGCCGCGTGCCACGTGCTGCCGGCGGTCAGCTCGCTCTTTTCCAGCAGCACGACATCCGTCCAGCCGATACGGGCGAGGTGGTACAGCACGCTGGCCCCCACCACGCCGCCGCCGATCACCACCGCGCGCGCCTGCGACCGCATCCGCTCCCCCTCCGGAAAAATCGCGGCGATTAGGGGCCGGGGAGGGGGGCGGCGTCAACGCATAATATGTCTAGGCAAGTGGTGCGGCCTGCATCGCCTCCCAGACTCGCTCCGGGGTCGCGGGCATGTTGATGTGCCGCACCCCGTAGTCGCTCAGCGCGTCCACCACCGCGTTCATCACCGCGGGCAGGCTGCCGGCGCAGCCCGCCTCGCCGCAGCCTTTGGCGCCGAGCGGATTGGTCAGCGCGGGTGTCGGATGGCTCTCGACCGCGAAGGCGGGGGTGTCGGAGGCGTGCGGGAGGGCGTAGTCCATCAGGCTGCCCGACAGCAGTTGCCCGTTCTCGTCGTAGCGCACCGCCTCGCCCAGCGCCTGGCCGATGCCCTGCACCACGCCGCCATGCGCCTGCCCCGCGACCAGCATAGGGTTCACCTCGACGCCGAAATCGTTGACCATGCAGTAGCGCACCACCGCGACCACGCCGGTGTCCGGGTCCAGCTCCACCTCGGCCACGTGGCAGCCGTTCGGGAAGGCGGCGGGCACGCCAGGGTTGACCAGGGCCGCGTCCAGGCTTGCCGGCACGTCCTGCGGCAGCGACATCCCGGCGCGCAGCCGGGCCGCCAGTTCCATGATGCCGATGCCGCGATCGGTGCCATCGACGAAGAACCGCCCGGCCTCGAAGGCAATGTCCGTCTCGGCGGCTTCCAGCACGTGGGCGGCGATGCGTTTGCCGTTGTCGATCACCCGGTCCGCCGCCGCCAGGATCGCGGCCCCGCTCTGCATCAGGCTGCGCGAGCCGCCGGTGCCGCCGCCGGCCAGCAACTGGTCGGAATCGCCCTGCAACAGCCGGATCGCGCCGAACGGCACGCCCAGCGCCCCCGTCAGGATCTGCGCGAACGCCGAGGCATGGCCCTGGCCGTAATCCAGCGTGCCGGTGACGATGGTCACGGTCCCGTCCGCCTCGAACCGCACGCCGCCATGTTCCGGCGAGCCGGCGGCGGTCATTTCCAGATACTGCCCCACGCCGCGCCCGCGAACCTTGCCGCGCGCTTGGCTTTCGGCCGCGCGGGCGGCGTAGCCGTCCCAGTCGGACAGCGTCAGCGCGTGGTCCAGCAGCGCCGGGAAATCGCCGCTGTCGTAGCTCACCCCGGCCGGTGAGGCGTGCGGCAACTGGCCCGGCCGCACATGGTTGCGCCGGCGCAGGTCCAGCGCCGAGATCCCCATCTCGCGCGCCGCGGTCTCCACCAGCCGCTCCATGTAGTAGTTGCCTTCCGGCCGCCCGGCGCCGCGATACGCGCCCACGGGCGTGGTGTTGGTGAACACGCAGCGCGTCGCCACCGAGACCAGCGGCGTGCGGTACACGCCGATGATGTTGCGCGCGATGTTCATCGTCCCCGGCAGGGTCAGCGCGTTGGACAGCCGTGCGCCTACGTTCATGTATCCGTTCACCCGCAGCGCCAGGAATGTTCCCTCCGCGTCCAGCGCCAGCTCGGCTGTCACGTCATGGTCCCGGCCATGGCTGTCGGAGACAAAGCTGTCGGTGCGCTCGTCGGTCCATTTCACCGGCCGGCGGAGCACACGCGCAGCGTGCAGCGCGCAGACATATTCCGGGTAGCAGGTGAATTTCATGCCGAACGAGCCGCCGACCTGCCCGGTCAACACGCGGACCTTCTCCACCGGCACATTGAGCGGCCCGGCCAGCAGGCTGCGCTGGGTGAACACCCCCTGGCAGCCGACGCGCAGCACGAAGCGCCCGTCCTCGGCGTCGAACTCGCCCAGCGCCGCGCGCGGCTCCATCGCGCACACCACGATACGGCTGTTGCGCAGGTCTAGGCGCGTGACATGCGCCGCCCGCGCGAACGCGGCATCCACCGCCGCGCGGTCGCCATATTCCCAGTCCAGCAGCAGGTTGCCCGGCGCCTCGGGATACAGCAGCGGCGCGTCCGGGGCGGCGGCCACGCGCGCCTCCGTCACGGCGGGCAATTCCTCGATGTCGAGCGTGACCGTCTCGGCCGCGTCCTTGGCCTGTGCCACCGTCTCGGCCACCACGAACGCCACCGGATCGCCGACATAGCGCACCCGGTCGGTGGCCAGCGGCATCTGGCGCGGGCGCGGGTGCGGCGCGCCGTCGCGGTTCTGGCCGAACACGTTGATCGGCATCGGCCCTAGCCCCGCCGCCTCCAGATCCGCCCCGGTCAGCACCGCCAGCACCCCCGGCATGGCGCGCGCGGCGGCCGTGTCCACTCCGCGCAAATGGCCGTGCGCGATGCGGCTGCGCACCACGACGCCATGGGCCTGGCCCGGCAGGTTCAGGTCGTCGGTGTAATGCCCTTCGCCGCGCAGCAGCAGCGGGTCCTCGCTGCGCGGGACGGGCTGGCCGACGGCGAACCGGTCGGGCGAAAGATCGGCGATGGCGTCCATGCTTCGGCTCCTGCGGCGCGGTGTCACCCCGCAGATAGGCCGCGTCGGCGCCCGCCGAAAGGGTCAGTGATGCACCCCCTTACCGCCGGGCGTCCGCCTTGGTACGTTCATGTCAGGTCCGCACAGGGGTTGTCATGCCGCTCCGCCTCGCCGTTACCCCATGGCTCGCGCTGGCCACCGCCCTGCTCGCCGCCGGTTGCGCGCGGCCATCGGCCACCATCTGCCGGGCCGAGCTGCCACTCGACGACCGGTTCAACCTCATCGTTGCTCACGTCACGGTGAATGGCACCTCCGTGCCCGGCATCCTGGACACCGGCGCGCAGACCTCGGCCGTCACCGACGGGCTGGTCACGCGCCTCGGCCTGCTCAGCGACCCGCGCCATGGATCATTGATGTCCGGCGTTGGCGGCGAAGGGCTGGCGCAGAACGACGCGCTGGTGCGCCAATTCTCGCTCGCCGGCTTCGATCCGGGACAGGACCATTATCCGGTGATTTCCCTGCCGGTCGATGACCACGACGGCGAGCCGCTCGGTGCGCTGATCGGGGCCGACGTGCTCTCGCATTTCGACATCGACCTCGACGTGGGGCACGGCCGCGCGGTGCTGTACGATCCCGACCGCTGCACGCAGCAACTGCCCGACTGGGACGAGCCTTACGACTCGGTGAAGCTCGACGTGACCTGGAGCGAGCGGCTGCTGCTGGACGTGAAGGTGGATGGCCAGGATTTGCGCGCCCTGCTCGACAGCGGCGCCACCGTCACGGTGATCGACCTGCCGGCGGCGCAAAAACTTGGCGTGACCACCGACGCGCTGCCGAACGAGCAATCCGGCGAGGGGTTCGGCGCCGCCGGCGTGCGCTTCCACCGCGTGCAACACACCTTCCGTTCGCTCGACATCGCCGGCGAACGCTATGACGCGCCCAAACTTGCGGTGCTGGACCGCTCGTTGCAGGAGGCCGACATGCTGCTCGGCCTCGATTGGCTGCGCCAGCACCATGTCTGGATCTCGTCCCGCCGGGGCGTGATGTATATCGCCCGCCCGGTCGGCTGACGCGGCCTAGGTCGCGCCGGTCCCGCTCATGGCACAGCCGTCAGCGTCATGACGCAACTCGCCAGTGCCTCCCATTTCGGTCGGGGAATCCAGGTCGGGTAAGGCTCGAACGCGGCGCGGATCAACTCGGACCAGGGGCGCAGCTGGATGGTCCGGCCGGATTTGGTGCCGTGATAGACGATGTCGGAGCTGGTCGCGTCCCACAGCACGAGCGCGGTTTCCACTGCCGCCCCGCGGGAATCGATCGTGGTCGTCTCGGTCTTGGTCCCGGCCGATGTCCCGGTCAGGGCAAGCGTGTCGGACAGCGTGAGGCGGAATTTGTCCTGGGTGATCCTGACCGTGCCGCCGCCTGCCGCTCCCATGGCCGGGCTGGCGAACAGTTCGGCGCGGTGCAGCAGATAGCCGGGCGCGTACGCATCGGCGCACGCCTTGTTGGCGCTGAGCGTGTATTGGCCAGCGAACGCGGCATAGCCGCGCTGTTCGATCGCCGCGCCATACATCGCGAGGCGGCTGGCGAAGGTCTTTTCGTAACGATCCGCGTTGGCGGGCGTGATGCGGGCTGGCTCGCCGGCGCCGGCCACCTCGATGGTGGCGCCTTTCCGCGCCGCCGACGTCATGGAGACCAACTCATCGTTGGTCAGCCAGCTTTGCGCGAGCTCGTCGGGCGGCGCCTGGGCGGCCCTGGCGGCCAGCACATCGGGCGACGGACCGGGCGGGCCGGCGGCGTCTGGCCTGGTGCAGCCGCCAAGCGACAGGCCGAGCACGGCGAAGGTCGCGGCGATGGCACCCGTGGCGTGGCGTGACATCCTGTGCACCGGGGCTCCCTGGGCGAATGCCCTACTCACCCGTTTCGCGCGTGCAGTTTACGCGCCGATGCGCATTCTGTCCAATGCGGGAACGGTACCGCGCGCGCATCCGCGTCTGGCGGCGGATTTGCTTGAGCCGGCCGGGGCAGGGGGGCTAGGAGGTCGGGACATCCCGCCCCCTCATGCGGCGACCGGAGTACCGATGTCTGACCTCGGCTCGCCGCCTCGCCGCGCGCTCGACCGGATTCTGGCCCTGCTGCGCGGCAGCGGGGCGGGGGGCGCGGTGCTGCTGCTCTCCGCCGTGGCGGCGCTGACGCTGGCCAATTCCGGTGCGGGCGACGCCTATCGCGCGCTGCTGGACACCCCCATCGGCGTGACGGCCGGTGCCTCCGCCTTCGTGCTGCCGCTGTCCGGCTGGGCGAACGACGCGCTCATGGCGATATTCTTTCTCCTTGCCGGCCTGGAAATCCGCCGCGAGCTGGCCGAGGGCCAGCTTGCCTCGCTGCCGCGCGCCGCGGCCCCGGCGCTGGCGGCGTTGGGCGGCATGGTCCTGCCCGCCGCGATCTATCTCGCCTGCGCCGCCGGCGACCGCGCGGTGCTGCGCGGCTGGGCGATCCCGGTGGCCACGGACATCGCCTTTTCGCTCGCCGCCCTGCGGCTGCTGGGGCGGCGGATGCCGGTGGGCATGGCGGTGTTTCTGACGGCACTCGCCATCATCGACGATATCGGCGCGATCCTGGTCATCGCTGTCGCCTATACCCAAGCGCTCGATCTGCCCGCGCTGCTGGCGGCGGGGTTCGCGTGGGTGGGCTTGCTCGCGCTGAACCGCGCCGGCGTGCGCACGCTCGGGCCGTATCTGGCGGGCTTCGTGCTCATCTGGGCGGCGCTCGCCCGCTCCGGCGTGCATCCGACGCTCGCGGGCGTCGCGGTCGCCTTCACCGTGCCGATGCGCGAGATCGAGGAACGCAGCCCGGCGCGCAGCCTGGAGCACGAACTGGCGTTCTGGGTGGCATGGCTGGTGCTGCCGCTGTTCGGCCTCGCCAACGCCGGGCTGCACCTCCCCGACCTTTCGCCGCGCGCCCTGCTGACCGACAGGGTGGTGATCGGCATCGTCCTCGGCCTCGCGGTGGGCAAGCCGCTCGGCGTGGTCGGCGCCACATGGCTCGGCACCAACCTGGGCCTGATCCGCCTTCCGGCGCAGCTGACATGGCGCTTGCTGTGGGGCGCCGCGCTGCTGTGCGGCATCGGCTTCACCATGAGCCTGTTCATCGGCACGCTCGCCTTTCCGACGGGCGCGCGGGCGCAGGAGGTGCGAGCGGCGGTGTTCCTGGCCTCGCTGCTGTCCGCCACCCTCGGCGTGGGCGTGCTGGCCTGGGCGGCGCGCGGGCGGGGAGCGGCGAATCCGGTTGCCTGAGCCGCCGGCCAGCGGACCCATGCCCGCCCGACCTACTGCTGCAAATACCCCCAGCGATCCACCGCCGGCTCGGCGAGCGCCCAGTGCCAGCCGGTGGCGTCGCGGCAGATGGTGGTGGCGTACCATTCCGGCGCCGTGGGTGCGTCCTGCGCCACGGCGAACACGATTTCCCGGCAGGGCGCGAGGCCGGTCTCGATCAGCCGCGTGACCCGTACCTCGCCGTTCTCGTTGCCGATCGGAATGGTGTGGTGGATGTGCCAGGGGGCGGCGCCGCCCTCCGGCAGGTCGGCGGCGGCGGTGGCGATGGCTTCCTGTTCGGCGTGGGAGCGGGTGCGCCCGATCCACTTGTATAGCGCGTCCGCCCCGGCGGTGGTGCCGATGCCGACGGCGTAGCCGAGCACCGGGTTCGCGGTCGCGGCCCCGGCGGCGCTGCCGGTGGCAAGCCCGGTCAGTTCGGCGGCGGTCTGGCAGCCGGCGAGCAGCGCCAGCGCCAGCAGCGCGAGCCCCCGCGTCATTGCAGCGTGTTCCAGCGCGCCGTCGCCGGCTCCGCCGTGGCCCAGTGCCACACCTCGCCGTCGCGGCAGATGATCGCGGTGAAGAATTCGCGCGAGAGCTTGTCGCCGACGCCGTCTTCGACCGAGAACACGATTTCCCGGCAGGCGAAATCCGGCCCGCTGAACTCCCGGCTGACGACCACCCGGCCGTGCCTGTCGGTTTCCAGCGGCACCACGTGGGAGACCTGCCATGGCGCCACCGTGCCCACCGGCAGCGCGCCGGCGGTGGCGGCGATGCTGTCCTGCTCGACCCGATGGGTCCGGCGTTCGACATACAGCAGTGCCGCGTTGGCCGCCGTCGTCACCCCGATGCCGATCGCAGCCCCGATGCCCGCGTCCTTGGTGACCGCGCCGGCCAGCGCGCCGCCCGCGACGCCCGCCGCCGTGGCGGTGCTTTCGTTGAGCAGGGAGCCACAGCCGCCCAGCGACGCGGACGCCACCAGCAGGGCCAGACCGATCCAAACACGAAAGCGGGGTTTGCATCGCATGCCGTATCAACCGTCCTGGGCGCCGCGTCGTCAAACTGAAATGGCGCGAGCCTGCGGCAATGCGATGCCTACGCCCCTCGCGCCCGCAACCCCTTCGCCATGGTCTGCAAGATCAGGCAGCAGCTTGCCGCCCCCGCGTCCAGCACCCCGCGCGAGCGTTCGCCCAGCCGCGCCGCGCGGCCGACCTTGGCCACCAGCTGCCTGGTCGAGTCGCGCCCCCGCTCGGCCGCGGCACTCATCGCGTCCAGCGCCTCGGAGAAGCTGGCCCCCGCCGCGATCTGGGCATCGAACGCCGCCAGCGCCGGCACCAGCGTGTCGAGCAGCGTCTTGTCCCCGACCTTGGCGCTGCCGAGATCCTGCACGCCCGCAAGCCCCGCGTGCAGCATTTTGGAGAACAGGGGCGCATCCAGCACCGTCGCGCCCTGGAGCGTCGCCGCCATGTCGATGAAGAACGTGCCGTAGAGCGGCCCCATCGAACCGCCGATGCCCGAGAGCAGCGTATCGCCCAGCGTGTGCAACGCGGGTGCGAGCCCAGCGGCGCCGCGCCCGATGGCGGTTGCCGCCTGGGAGAACCCCTTGCTCATGTTGATGCCGTGGTCGCCATCGCCGATGGCGCCGTCGATCTCGGACAGCCAGGCGCGGTTGTCGTTGATGACCGTGACCAGTTCCAGCACCACGCCACCGGCCTCGGCCAGCACCACGCTCATGACATCACCTTGGTCAGCCCGACGCAGCGCGCGGGGGCGCCGATCAGCCGGTCCAGTTCGGCATCGAGCCGCATGACCGTGAGCGTCACGCCCATCATCTCCAGCGAGGTGAAATAATTGCCGACGAACGGGTGGCGGATTTTCATGCCGCGCCCCTCCAGCACCTCGGCGAGCCGGTCGTAAAGGATGTACAGTTCCATGACCGGCGTGGCGCCGAGGCCCGAAACCAGCACGGCGAGATCGTCGCCGGAGGAGAACGGCAGGTCGGGCAGCACCGTGTCCAGCATCATGTCGGCCATCTCGCGCGCCGGGCGGATCGGCTGCACGGCGATGCCGGGCTCGCCGTGATGGCCGATGCCGACTTCCATCATGCCGTCCGCGATGGTGAAATTCGGCTTGCCCACCGCCGGAATGGTGCAGGCGGACAGGCCGATGCCGATGGAGCGGGTGGCCTCGATGGCTTTCTTCGCCGCGGCGATCACCTCGTCCAGATCGGCCCCTTCGGCCGCCCGCGCGCCGCCGGCCTTCCACATCAGGATTTCGCCCGCGACGCCGCGCCGCTTCCCGATTTCGTCCTTCGGCGCGCTCGGCACGTCGTCGTTGGCCACCACGGTCTTCACCACGAGGCCGTGGCCGGTGGCCTGCCGTGCGGCCATTTTGACGTTCATGTTATCGCCGGCGTAGTTGCCGTACAGGCAGGCTACCCCGCGTCCGCCATCGGCGGCGACGAAGGCGTCGTGGAAACTTTTGGCTGTCGGGGAGGAGAAGATCTCGCCGATCGCCACCGCATCGACCATGCCCTCGCCGACATAGCCCAGGAACGCCGGCTCG
>JAKBCB010000110.1 GCA_021808185.1 Pseudomonadota bacterium | reverse complement strand
TGGCGGAGGTCGGCGGGCAATGCACGGCGCTGTACCCGGAAAAGCCGATCTACGACATCCCGGCGCATCCCGCGATCGAGGCGGGGGAGCTGATTTCCAGGCTGGAACAGCAGATCGCGCCGTTTCACGCGCAACGGCTGCTCGGCCGGCGGGTGGAGCGGCTGGCGGGTGCCGTGGGGGATTTCGTGCTCGGCACCGACCAGGGCGACGTGGTGCGCGCGAAAGCGGTGATCGTCGCGGCCGGCGCCGGCGCGTTCGGGCCGAACCGGCCGCCGCTGGAAGGACTGCCGGCGTTCGAGGCGACCGGGGCGGTGCAGTACTATGTCCGCCGGCGGGAGGATTTGCGCGGCAAGCGCGTGGTGATCGCCGGCGGTGGCGATTCGGCGGTCGATTGGGCGCTGGCGCTGCGCGGAATCGCCGCGCGCATCAGCGTTGTCCATCGCCGCGCGAAGTTTCGCGCCGCCCCCGAAAGTGCCGCGCAACTCGACGCCGCCGCCGCGCGGGGCGAGGTGGAGATGGTGATCCCGTACCAACTCCACGCGCTGCACGGCGAGGGCGGGCGGCTGGAAGCGGTGGAGGTCGCGGATCTCGACGGCAACGCGCGGCGCCTGCCGGCCGACGTGCTGCTGCCGTTCTTCGGCCTGTCCACCGATCTCGGCCCGCTCGCGGACTGGGGCATGGCGCTGGAGCGGCACCATGTCAGCGTGGCCCAGGCAACCTGCGAAACCAGCGTGCCGGGCGTGTTCGCCATCGGCGACGTGGCGAATTACCCCGGCAAGCTGAAGCTGATCCTGCAAGGCTTCTCCGAGGCGGCGATGGCGGCGCACGCGATCCATCCGATCGTGTATCCGGGCACGGCGTTGCACTTCGAATACTCGACCAGCAAGGGTGTGCCCGCCGCGTAGTCACCACAGCGCCACGCGCGGCGCGGCCTCGTGGTTGAGGGCGGAGCAGATCATCACGCCGAGCCACGCGGCGAGTGACACCACGCCCGCGAGGCGGCTGGCGGACCGCGCGCGGTGCAGCAGCCACGCATTGCCAAGGCCGAGGGCGAGCAGCGCCAGCTTCGGCGTGAAGTAGGCGTGCGCGCCCACGCGGATCGGGTCGTAGGCGAACAGCACCACGCCGCTCGCGATGGTCAGCGCGAAGCTGGTGACCAGCCACGGATGAACCTGCCGCGCCAGTGCCGCGAACGGGACCACGCCTGGCGGGCGAAGCGCCCGCAGGTCGAGCAGGGCGACGCTGCCGAAGAACCCGGCGGCGGCGAGGACGTGCAGCAGCCGGACCAGATGGTGCAGCGGTTGCAGCGAGTCGTGCACCGCGCGGCTGGCCAGCAGGGTCAGCAGGTCGGCGGGCAGCTTGGCGAAGGCGAGCGGGTTGGGGTCGGTCATCGGGGGGCCAGTTCCGTGCGGAGGCCACTTGCTAATGCGAATGACTCGCATTAGCAAGCCAGGGCACTCACCACGGGAGACCATCCGATGCGACTCGCTTTTGCCCTGCTTGCCGTCCCGCTTGCGGCCGGCGCCGCCCAGGCGCGCGAATACCCGGTCGGCGGGCCGGTCACGATCAACGGGTTGGAGATCGAGGCCAGCTACCTCACCGGCATCGAGATGGCGCCGATGCCGGCGGGCATGGCGATGGGGCCGGACGCGATCCATCTGGAGACCGACGTGCACGCGACGGCGGACAACCCGCAGGGGTTCGCGGTGGATGCGTGGATTCCGTACATGTCCATCGGCTTCACCCTGACCAAGGCCGGGTCCGACTGGCGCGCGAGCGGAAAGATGTTGGCGATGACGGCGAAGGACGGACCGCACTACGCGCAGAACGTCGCCATGCCGGGGCCGGGCACCTACACCGTGGTGCTGCGCTACGCCTCGCCCGAGACCAACGGGTTCCTGCACCATGTCGATGCCGAGACCGGCGTGCCCGGCTGGTGGGCGCCGTTCGAGGAGACGTTCACCTTCCAGTATCCGCAAAAATAACAGCGGATGGCACGCATGAGCGGTGGGCGCTTCCATTGCGCCCGCCGCGTCGCCACATGCGCGGCCATGAACCGTCGCACCCTGCTGGCCCTGCCGCTCCTGATCCTCGCGCCCGTCGTGGCGCGCGCGGATCTGCAACTCACCGCCCAGGACCGCGCCGATCTGGCGCGGATCGAGACCTATCTGAACGACCTGCACACGCTGAAGGCGCGCTTCCTGCAAGTGGCGCCCGATGGCGCGACCTCCGGCGGGATCGCGTGGCTGGACCGGCCGGGGCGGATGCGCTTCCAGTACGACAAGCCGAGCCCGCTGCTGCTGGTCGCGGGCCACGACCTGTTCGTGTTCTACGACCGCGAGCTGAAGCAGACGACGAACCTCCCGCTGGACGCGACACCGCTGGGCCTGCTGCTGCGCGACCATCTGACGCTGTCGGGCGACGTGACGGTGACGGACATCGCGCGCGTGCCCGGCCAGATCCAGGTGACGATGGTGCGCACGCGCTCGCCGGGCGATGGCAGCCTGACGCTGGTGTTCGCCGACAAGCCGCTGGCGCTGCGGCAATGGACGGTGATCGACGCGCAGCACCAGGAAACCCGCGTCAGCCTGTTCAACGTCCAGCTCGGCGGGACGTTCGACCCGGACATGTTCACGCTGGTGGACCCGAAATCGTTTCCGGGCGGTGACAAATACTACGAATAGCGCCGGCTTGATGTGCTGCAACGCACAAAATGCTTCATCTTTTTGCCATGATCGCCGATGATCCTGGAATCATGAAGCCGCTGGTCGGAATCACCTGCTGCACCAAGCTGTTCGGCCTGTTCGGCATGCCGAACCACGCCGCATCCGACACCTATATCCGCGCCACCGATCAGGTCGTGGGCGCGGTGCCGATCCTGGTGCCGGCGAACGGCGACGCGGCGGATGTGGAAACCCTGCTCGCCCGGCTCGACGGCATCATCCTGACCGGCAGCCGCTCGAACGTGCAGCCGGCGCTGTATGGCGGCCCGCCGCATCCGGAAGGCACGCCCGAGGACGCGCAACGCGACGCGGTGACGCTGCCGCTGATCCGTGCGGCCATCGCCGCCGGTGTGCCCGTGCTGGCGATCTGCCGTGGCTTGCAGGAACTGAACGTGGCGCTCGGCGGCACGCTGCACCAGCGCTTGCAGGATCTGCCCGGCCGCATCGACCATTCCACGCCGCTGCACGGCAACGCGCGGCTGCGCACCGCCAAGGCACACACGGTGCGCATCGTCGCGGGAAGCTGGCTGCACCGGGTTGCAGGCGCGCGCGAGATCGCGGTGAACTCGCTGCACAACCAGGGGATCGACTCGCTGGCGCCGGGTCTGGTGGCCGAGGCGACGGCGCCGGACGGCACCATCGAGGCGGTGCGCGTGGCCACCACCGCGGGCTTCGCGGTCGGCGTGCAGTGGCACCCGGAATACGATTTCGACCGCGACGCCGTCTCCCGCCGCATCTTCGAGGCGTTCGGCGACGCGGTGGCGGAGCGGCGCCATCCCTCGACGCGGGCGGCGACAGCGGATTGAGGCAAGGCCAGGGGCGTTGCCCCTGGACCCCAGCAAAGGCAGAGCCTTTGCGATCCAATCCTTAAGAATGGATTCTCAAGGCTGTGCCTTGAGCGGGTTCCAAGGGCAGCGCCCTCGGCCGTGCCTCACTACTTATTGATCGTCGCGGCACCCGCAGTGCACACCACCTCGTCCTGCGCGCCGGCGCCGCCGGAGCAGCCGATGGCGCCGATCAGCTTGCCGTCCTCGATCAGCGGAATACCGCCGCGCGAGGCGATCACGCCGTCCAGCGACAGCGCGTAGAGGTAGCCGGATTTCTGCACCGCGTCCTCCAGCACCCGGGTGGCGCGGCGAAAGCTCGCTGCCGTGCGCGCCTTGTGCTGGGCGATGGAGACGGAGGCGATCTGGGCGCCATCCATGCGGGCGAACGCCACCAGATTGCCGCCGGAATCGACCACCGCGACGTTCATCGGCCAGCCGCGCTTGGTGGCCTCCGCGATGGCCGCGTGCATTGCCGCCTCGGCGTGCTTGAGGTCGATCGGCGCGCCGTAAGGCACGTTGAACGGCATCTTGTCGGGAACAGCGTCGAGCGGGTTCTGCTCGGCGCGGGCCGGGCCGGCGGCGAGCAGGCCGAGGCCGAGCAAGGCAAACGCGGCGCGCGATCGGATCATGGCGGTGTTCTCCCTGTGCGGGGACGTTTTGCCACCGGTTTCGCTATTCCGGAATGCCCGCCGCCGGGCCACGGATCATCGCCAGAAATTCCCGCCGGGTCGCCGGGTCTTCGCGGAAGGCGCCGAGCATGCGGCTGGTGACCATCGACACGCCGACCTTGTGCACCCCGCGTGTGGTCATGCACTGGTGCCCGGCCTCGACCACCACCGCGACGCCGCGCGGCTGCAACACGTCGTTCAGCGTGTTGGCGATCTGGGCGGTCAGCTTTTCCTGGATTTGCAGGCGCTTGGAATACGCCTCGACCACGCGCGCGAGCTTGCTGATGCCCACCACCCGGCGGTCCGGCAGATAGGCGACGTGCGCGCGACCGACGATGGGGACCATGTGGTGCTCGCAGTAGCTCTCCAGCCGGATGTCGCGCAGCAGCACCATTTCGTCGTAGCCGTCGGTTTCCTCGAACGTGCGTTCGAGCAGCGCGACCGGATCGACATGATAGCCGGCGAAGAATTCCTCGTACGAGCGGACTACGCGCGCGGGCGTGTCGAGCAACCCCTCCCGCGTCGGGTCGTCGCAGGCCCAGCGCAGCAGGGTGCGCACGGCTTCCTCGGCCTCTTCGCGCGTCGGCCGCGTCACCAGGCTGGCATGACTGACCGGGGTGGGGGCGGTGACGATGTTCAAAGCGGTTCCTCGATGCGTTGGGCGTGTCGCCGGCTGCGATGACCGGCCATGTGGGGGCGTCCGCCCGCTCGGCAAGCCGCCCCGCCATCGCGTCGTTTAATGCATGCGCCGGGCTTCCTGCGGGCTGTCCAGGCTGAAGGCGGGGATCGCGATGTCGAACGCCTCGCCCGCCCCCGTCCCACCCGCGCCGACGCGGATCATGTGATAGGCGCCGGTCATGAAGCCGGAAGGTGTCTCCAGCGGCGTGCCGGAGGTGTATTCGAACGCCTCGCCCGGGGCGAGCACCGGCTGCGCGCCGACCACGCCGTCGCCATGCACGGTCTGGGTGCGGCCGCGCGCGTCGGTGATGCGCCAGGTCCGGCGCAGCAACTGCACCGTCTCCTGGCCTTTGTTCTCGATGCGCACATGATAGGCCCAGACGAACTTGCCTTCCGCCGGCCGGGACTGGTCGGGCAGGAAGATCGGCTGGACGGTGACGGCGATGCCGTCGGTGGTCTGGGAATAGAGATCGGACATGGCGGCATCAGATGTCCGCGCCGCCGCCAATGTCCAGCCCCATCGGCCGGCCCGCGCCTATCCCCCGGCGCGCGCCGCCGCGAGCGCCTGCGCCAGATCGTCGCGCAGGTCCAGCACGTCCTCCAGCCCGACCGAGAGGCGCACCGCGCCGTCGGTGATGCCGAGGCGGGCGCGTTCCTCGGGCGATATGCGCATGTGCGTGGTGGTCGCCGGATGCGTGACCAGCGACTTGGAATCGCCGAGGTTGTTGGACACGCGGATCAGCCGCAGCGCGTTCAGCACGCGGAAGGCCGCCGCCTTGCCGCCGTCGATCTCGAAGGTGACGATAGTGCCGCCGCCGGACATCTGCGCCATCGCCAGCCCATGCTGCGGATGGTCCGCGCGCGTCGGGTACCAGACGCGCGCGACAAGCGGCTGGGCCGAGAGGAAATCCGCCAGTTGCTCGGCCGCCCGGCAGGCGGCATCGACGCGCAGTCGCAGCGTCTCCAGCCCTTTCAGCAACACCCACGCGTTGAACGGCGACATCGCCGGCCCGGTGTTGCGCACGAAGGGCTGCAACACCTCCTCGACCCATTTCGCCCGGCCGAGCACGGCACCGCCGAGCACGCGGCCCTGGCCGTCGATGTGCTTGGTACACGAATACACCACGATGTCGGCGCCGAGTTCGATCGGGCGTTGCAGCAGGGGCGTGGCGAACACGTTGTCCACCACCACCAGCGCGCCGGCCTTGTGCGCCATGGCCGCGATGCTCGGCAGGTCCAACACCTCCAGCATCGGGTTGGACGGGCTTTCCAGCAGCACCATCGCCGTGGGCGTGGCCAGTGCCGCGCGCCACTGGTCGAGGTCGGTGCCATCGACGAACACCGTCTCGATCCCGTAGCGCGGCAGCAGGGTGGAGACGATCCAGTGGCAGGAGCCGAACAGCGCGCGCGAGGCCACCAGCCGGTCGCCGGCGCGCAGATGGCTCAGCAGGGCCGCGTGCACGGCGGCCATGCCGGTTGCGGTGGCGCGGCACGCCTCGGCGCCTTCGACCATCGCCAGCCGCTGCTCCAGCATCACCACCGTGGGGTTGCCGAAGCGGGAGTACTGGTAATGCTTCTCGGCGCCGGTGAAGGTCGCCTCGGCCTGCTCGGCGCTGTCGTACACGAAGCCGGAGGTGAGGAACAATGCCTCGGCGGTTTCGGCGAAATTGGTGCGTTCGGTGCCGGCATGCACCAGCAGCGTGGCGGGGCGGAACGCGGCGTGCGGAGTGGTCATGGTTCGGGGGGCCCTTGCGTGGTCTGGCCCGACCTCGGATGCCGCCGACGCCGGGTGTGTCCCGGTCGTCCGCTGGCCTCTTTAGCGCGCTTGTTTCACCTCGCCGCAATCCGGCCGGACAAATCACGAGGACCGGTCAGGGCTTGGCCCCGCGCCGGCGCCGGCACGCTAGGCCGTGGCGGGTTGCGCCGTCAATCGGGCTTTCCTATACAAGGGTGGTCGGCCGGGATGGCGCACGTCGTCCAGCGCGGGTGTAGTTCAATGGTAGAACGGCAGCTTCCCAAGCTGCATACGAGGGTTCGATTCCCTTCACCCGCTCCAGCCGGCCCACGGCGCGGGGGCGGCGGCGAATAACCCAACCCCTCGCACGAATTGCGGCCGCGGTGACACGGCGCATTGCTAATTTTGTGCGACGCGGCGTTTTTTTATGCATCGCCCCTTCCCGGGACTATTTCCCTGCGGCATTCATGCAACAATGCGCTCAGCCGATGCGCGTTAGATGCGATATGGTAAGAATACGTTAACAAAGCCGGAGAGTTCCGTGATCGAAAGCATCCATGATGATGTAGAGCGGGCGCTGGCGGCATTCGGCACGAGTGGCTTTTCTTATCGCACCTTCGGAACATTTGCGATTCATCCGCGGACGCCGGTCGTGATTGCGCCAGAACCGGCCGCGCCCGCCCCGGTGATGGCGGCGCCCGTCTCGCCGGCTGTCGCTTCCCCGCCTCCTGTCGCCCACCCGTCGCGGATCGAGCCCGCGTTCGGCCCGCGCCCGGAAGCCGAGATGGGCGAGGCACCGCCGGGCTGGGCGGCCGCGCCGGCGATGACGCCGCCACCCGATCCCGTCCCGTTCCCGCCCGCCCAGCCGCCGCATCCCGCGCCGGCACCGGCCTACGCGCAGGCGCAGGACCCGTATTTCGGCCCGGTGCCGGGCACCGTGCGCGGCCCGGCGACGCCGGGACCGTTCGGGCCCGAATACGCCCCCCCGGCCCCGATGCGGCTGCCGGAGCCGCGGCCCGCCGCGCCCCCCGTGGCCCGGCCCGCGCCCGGCCGGCGCGCCGGGGAGATGAACATTTTCCAACTCGCCTGGGACAGCGCCACCGCCGCCGCCGATGGCAGCGACCGCGCCGGCCCCCGGCTTGCCGCCAAGGAAGGCCCTCAGCCGGGCGACGAGGATCTGTTCCGCCGGATCTGAGCAGGCGCGGGCGAACGGGCGGGAGTCGAGATCGAGCTATGCAAAACGGGCATTGCATGCTTTCCCGTGAGTTGGACGGGCGAGGCTGGGCGAATCGGCCCATGGGACAAGGGGATAGCAGCGCGGTGGAGTCGGCCGAGTTTTTCCAGCTTCCATCGGCGCCGCGCGTCCGGCCCGGCCTGTGCCACCGAATCGTCGCGACCGGCCACGCCCGCCCGCACGTCCATCAGGATCGCCAGCCATGAGCAGCACGAACGACCCCAGGCCGCGGTCGCCGGTCCGGCGCGACCGCCGCGGCGGCGCATGGCTCGACGCGCTGATGGCGGCGGGCGGCCTCACGATGATCGCGGCCATCGCCAGCGTGCCGTTGACGCCGCGCGATCAGGCGATCTTCGCCATCATCACCATGGTCCTTTTTCTGGTCGCCAACCGCTTCGGCGGGCGCAAGATGACCATGTTCCTGATCGCGCTCTCGCTCGCGGTCTCGGTGCGATACATGTTCTGGCGCGTGACCGAGACGTTGCAGTTCGGCAGCTGGACCGAAATGCTGCTCGGCAGCGGCCTCGTCCTCGCCGAGGTGTATGCCATCGTCGTGCTGGTGCTGGGCTACGTGCAGACGGCCTTCCCGCTCGACCGCAAGCCGCTGCCGCTGCCGCCGGACCCCGCGACATGGCCGCGCGTGGACGTGTACATCCCGACCTACAACGAGCCGATGGACATCGTGCGCGCCACGGTGCTGGCGGCGATGGCGATGGACTATCCGCCCGACAAATTCTCCGTCTTCATCCTCGACGACGGACGGCGCGAGGAGTTCCGCCTGTTCGCCGAGGAGGTCGGCTGCGGCTACCTCACGCGCGACAACAATTTCCACGCCAAGGCCGGCAACCTCAATGCCGCGATGAAGAAGACGGACGGCGAATTCGTCCTGATCTTCGACTGCGACCACATCCCCACGCGGGCATTCCTGCAATTGTCGCTGGGCTGGCTGGTGGCCGAGCCGAAGATGGCGATGGTACAGTTGCCGCACCATTTCTATTCGCCCGATCCGTTCCAGCGCAACCTTGCCGCCGGCACGCGCGTTCCGGCCGAAGGCAACATGTTCTACGGCCTCGTGCAGGACGGCAACGATTTCTGGAATGCCGCGTTCTTCTGCGGCTCCTGCGCCGTCATCCGCCGCCGCGCGCTGGACAGCATCGGCGGCGTCGCCGTCGAGACGGTGACGGAAGACGCGCACACGATGCTGAAACTGCATCGGCGCGGCTGGGAGAGCGCGTATCTGAAGACCCCGCTCGCGGCGGGGCTGGCGACCGAGCGGCTCGCGCTGCATCTTGGCCAGCGCATGCGCTGGGCGCGTGGGATGCTGCAAATCCTGCGCACGGACAATCCGCTGTTCGGGCCCGGGCTCAACCTCGGCCAGCGCATCTGCTACCTGCAAGCCACCGGGCATTTCCTGTTCGCCCTTCCGCGCGTGGTGTTCCTGACCTCGCCGCTGGCGTTCCTGCTGCTCGGCCAGAACGTCATCTCCGCCTCGCCGCTGGCCATCACCGCCTATGCGCTGCCGCATATTTTCCACTCGGTCGCCACCAACTCGCGGCTGCAACAGAACTGGCGGCATTCGTTCTGGAGCGAGATCTACGAGACGGTGCTGGCGCTGTTCCTGGTGCGCCTGACCATCGTCACGCTGATGTTCCCCAAGCGCGGCAAGTTCAACGTCACCGCCAAGG
>JAKBCB010000109.1 GCA_021808185.1 Pseudomonadota bacterium | reverse complement strand
GGCGGCGCAGCGCGACGCCTGGATCCATCAATGGTACGCCGATACCCAGCAACTTGAATCCCAGCAGGAGCGGCTGCTGTCGGACATGTCCGGGCAGGCCAGCAAGAACACGCTGCGCGCCGATCTCGTCACGCTGAAGGCTGAGGCCGACAGCATCGTGCTCAGCGTCGCCCGCGTCGCCCCCGGCACCGTGCTGCAATCCGGCGTTCAGCTCATCACCACGGTGCCGGTGGACGCCAAGCTGGAGGTCACCGCGCCGATCGACGGCGCCAATGCGGGGTTCGTCTCGGTGGGTGATGCGGTGGCGATCAAGTTCGATACCCTGCCGTATTTCCGCTTCGGCTACGCTGTCGGACATGTCGTCAAAATCAGCAGCGACAGCTTCACCGATCCGACCGGCGGACAGAGCAACCCGATCGGCCAGCAACCGGCTATTTCCACGCAGTCGCCGCAGAACCTGGGGACCGCGCCTGTATATTACTATCAAGCAACCATATCGATCGACAAACTGGAGCTGAAGCATCCTCCGGCGTCGTTCCGCATTATGCCGGGGATGCCGATCGAGGCCGATATCCGCGTGGGTCAAAGGGCGATCTTCACCTATCTCTTCGACCGCATCCTACCCTTCCTGGCGTCCGGCATGCGCGAGCCGACATGATCCGGAAGGCCAAAGGCGCGCGCGATCTGGCGGAGGGCTGAGCCGGTGGCGGGACTGCTTGGCAAGCTCACCGGCTGGGCCTCGCCGGAGTCATCGCTGCGCAAGGCGCAGCAACTGATCGAGGCGGGCAAGCGGGGGGAGGCGTTCCCGCTGCTCGCCAAGGCTGCCAATGCTGGCGTGGCGGAAGCGGAGTATCTGGTCGGGCGCGCGTATCTTGAAGCCGGCGGCGTGCCGCGTAGCCCGACCGAGGCGGCGCGCTGGCTCGAGAAGGCCGCGAACCATGGCTACGTCGCGGCGCAGTCGCTGCTCGGCGCCGTCTATCTGAACGGCGTGTCCGCACCGATCGAGGCCCAGTCCGGTGTGGCAGCGGAGGCGTTGTTCGGCGCGCCCGCCCAGGTGGCGCCGGATTTCGAGCGTGCCGGCGCCTGGGCTCGTCGCGCGGCCGAGGCCGGGTCCGGCGATGGGCAGGCGTTGCTGGCGTACATTCTGACGAGCGGCCCCGAATCCATGCGGGATCTGCCGCAGGCCGAGGAGTGGTATCGCAAATCAGCCGAGGCTAATTCGCCGCAGGGGCTGCTGGGCTACGCGATGGCGCTGCTCCGGCGGGCGAAGACGCCGGAGGATTACCAGGTCGGCGCCTCCTATCTGGCCAAAGCCGCCGAGGCGGGGCTGGGGACGGCACAGTACCTTCTCGGCGTTCTGGCCGACCAGGGCCAGGGGGGGCCGCAGGACCCGGCGCGTGCGGCCGAATTCTATCGTCAGGCGGCGGAGAAGGGCGTGCGCGCGGCGCAAGCGCGCTACGGCGCCATGCTGCTGCAAGGGCGCGGCGTGCCGCGCGATCTACAAGATGGGGAATCGTGGCTACGCCGCGCGGCACTGGAGGGCGATGTGGAGGCCGCCGCGGTGATCGGCGATCTCTACACCCGTGGCGGAGAACTGCCGCCCAACCACACCGAGGCCGCCACCTGGTTCCGTCGCGCGGCGGAAGGCGGGCACGGCGGCGCCGCGCGGGCGCTCGGCAATATGTATCTGATGGGCGCCGGCGTGCCGCGCGACCCGGCGGAGGCCGCGCGTTGGTTCCGCCTCTCGGCCGAAGCGGGCGATACGCAGGCCCGCCACGACCTCGCCGCCATGGTGCTGCAAGGCAAGGGGGAAGCCGAGGATTCGGTTCGCACCCGCGAGTGGTTCGAGCAATCCGCGACAGCCGGCGATCTGGTGGCCGCCTACAACTACGGGATCTGCCTCGCCGAGGGCGTCGGCGTGGAACGCGACGAACGCCAAGCGGCGCAATGGCTGCGCCGCGCAGCGGATGGCGTGGTGAACGCGCAATATTGGTATGGACGCATGCTGGCCGAAGGCCGTGGCGTGCCGCAAAACATCGAGGAAGGCCGCACCTGGATCGCGCGGGCTGCCCGCTCCGGCATGATCGACGCGCAGGTGGCGCTGGCCGAGATGCTGGTGAACGGGCGCGGCGGCAAGCGCGACCATGTCGAGGCCATGGCGCTGTTCCAGCGCGCCGCCGAACATGGCCATGTGGGCGCGATGTTCGCGCTCGGCGCGCTGCACGGCGGCGGCCACGACGTGCCTTGGGACCGGCCGCAGGCGGAGAAATGGTTCCGCAGCGCGGCCGAGCGAGGCCATGCGCACGGCCAGATGATGCTCGGTCGCTATCTCGCCCGCGGGCTCGCCGGCAACCAGGACGTTGTCCAGGCGCGGACATGGCTGCGCAAGGCGCTCGATCAGGGGCTGACGGAAGCGCAGGGCGACCTCGACGCGCTGCCGGCGGCAGCCGCGCCCGCCCCCGAGTTCGCGGGCGCGTTGCCCGGCCGGCCCGCCTGACAACTGGGGTGCGGCACGGCACGCGGCATGGCTGATCGTCCGCCATCGGGCGCCGCGCCGCGCACCCGCGCCGAGGTGGTATCCGAACAAGCCCAGCAGGCGCTACACGCGGGCGAGCGCCTGCTACACGACAGCAACGCCGCCGCCGCGCTGCCATGGCTTGAGCGCGCCTGCCGCCTCGCCCCCGACAACGACACCGCGCTCCTGCCCTACGCGCTGGCGCTGCTCGCGCTGGGCGATCCCAGGGCGGTGGAGCCGTTCGCGCGGCTGGCGGCGCGGCACGATGTGCGGGAAGTCTGGCTTGGCTTGGCCGCCGCGCGGCATCGGCTGGGTGAGACGGACGCCGCTGCCGTGGCACTCGCGGCGTTGCTGACCGGCCACGCTGTGCCCGAGGATGCCGAGGCGCCGGGTCTTGCCGACATCATCGCCGCGCGTGCCGGCGCCGCCGGCTGGTGTGGGCTGCGAAGCTCCGGCGCCGTGCTGGCGCGGCCGCTGGACGGGCGGGGCAAGCTGGAGATTTTGGCCGACGGCGCGCGGCTGCGCGCGGGGCGAGTGCCGCAAGGGGTGGCTACCCTCACTGTGACCTGCGATGGCCGGCATCTGCTCGGTAGCCCGATCGCGGTTGCGCGCATCCGACGCATCGAGGGCTTCGTCACCATGCGTGACGGCGGTCTGGAAGGCTGGGCGTGGTATCCCGGCGATGCCGGGCGCGATCCGACACTGCTCTTGCGGGCGGCCACTGGCCAGGGCCGTGGCCTTCGCATCGTGGCAAGCGACCTCGGCATGGCGGTGCCGCGCCCGCTGTCTCGCCCGCGCCGGTTCGTGGTGGAGGCGGCGCGGTTGGCGGGCATCGACGGGCCGGTCAGCCTGCAAGGCAGCGACGGGCGGGAGTTGACCGGCAGCCCGCTCGACCCTGGGCATGAGCGGCGTGCGGCGGCGGCGGCGGCGGCTTTGGTGGCGCGCGCGCTGCCGGTGCGCGGACGCGCCGCGCGCGAGGTGCCCTGGCTGCCGACCCCTGCCGGCGTGGCTGGCCACCCAGCCGCCGCGTCACGCCGCCCGCGTCGGTCTGTCGCGGTGGTGGTCCCGGCTTATCGTGGCTCCGAGATGACGCTGGCCTGCCTCGCCGCGGTGCGCGCCACCGCCCCGGCGCGGACGACGGTGATCGTGGTGGACGACGCCTCACCCGAGCCGGCCTTGTCGGCGGCGCTCGACGACCTCGCGCGGCGGCGGCTGATCGTCCTGCACCGGCATGCCGCCAACCAGGGCTTCCCGGCCGCCGTCAACGCGGGCCTGCGCCTGGCGGCGGGGCTCGCCGGCCGGCCGGATATCGTGCTGCTCAACAGCGACACGATCCCGGCTGAGGGGTGGCTCGCCACCCTGCGCGCCGCGGTGCATGGCGCCGGGGACATCGGCACTGCGGCACCGCTGTCCAACGACGCGAGCATCCTGACCTACCCCGACCCGGCCGCCCCCGCGCCGGCGCCGGCCGGTGCCGACCTCGCCGCGCTGGGTAATTTGGCGGCGCGGACACATGGCGTTGCCTCGGTCGATATTCCGACCTCGGTCGGATTCTGCATGTACATCCGCCGCGAATGCCTGAACGCGACCGGCCTGTTGCGCACGGATGTGTTCGGCCAGGGCTACGGTGAAGAAAACGACTTCTGCCTGCGCGCGCGTCATCTGGGCTGGCGGCATGTCGCGGTGCCGGGTGCCTATGTGGCGCATCTCAGCGGGCAATCCTTCGGCGACGCGCGGGCGCATCTGCTGGCGCGCAACCTGGACGTGCTGGAGCGGCTGCATCCCGGCTATGGCGCGCTGATCGCGGGCTGGCAGGCCACCGATCCGCTGGCCGAGGCGCGCCGCGCCCTTGATGCCGCACGCTGGGCGGGGCGGCCCGGCCGCTCAGCGGCGCGGGGCAAGCGGGCCGCCGCGCGCCCGGTGGTGATCGTGACGCATGACGGCGGCGGGGGCGTGGAACGGGCGGTGCGCGAACGCTGCGCGGCGCTGCGCGCGCAAGGGCGCGGGACGATCCTGCTGCGCCCGGTGGTCGATCGCTCCGGGGGCGAGGAGTCGCTGTCGCGCCGCTACTTGCCAGGCCTGTGTGCCGTGGGTGAGGGGCCGGACGGGGGTTTCCCGAACCTGCGCTTCAAGCTACCGGAGGCGTTCGATGCGCTCGCCGCCTTGCTGCGCGCCGAGCGCCCGGCATGGCTGGAGGTGCACCACCTGCACGGCCACGACCATAGCATTGTCGGCCTGTCGGCGGCCTTGCGCATTCCCTACGAGGTGCGCGTGCACGACTACGCCTGGATCTGCGCCCGCATCAATCTGGTCGGCACCGACCGCCGCTATTGCGGCGAGCCGGATGTCGGCGCCTGCGTGGCCTGCATCGCCGATGCGGGCAGCGCGCTGGAGGAGAGCATCGCCCCCGCCGCATTGCGGCACCGTTCCGCCGGCGATCTGGCGCGGGCACGCTTGGTCACGGTGCCGTCGCGCGACACGGCGGCGCGGCTGCGGCGCCACTTTCCCGCCCTGTCCATGGACGTGGCACCGCACGAGACCGACACCGATCTGCCGCCGCTGCGCGAAATCCCGCCGGGGCCGCGCCGCGTTGCCGTGATCGGCGCCATCGGCATCGCCAAGGGCTACGAGGCGCTGCTGGCCTGCGCCCGCGATGCGGCCGCGCGCGATCTTGCGCTCTCGTTCATCGTCGTCGGCCATACCGAGGACGACGACCGCCTGCTCGCCACCGGGCGGGTGTTCGTCACCGGCCCGTATCTCGAGAGCGAAGCGGTGGCGCTGATTCGCCGCCACGCGGCGCAACTGGCCTGGTTGCCTTCCGTCTGGCCAGAGACGTGGTGCTACGCGCTCGGCGAGGCGCTGCGGGCGGGGCTGCCGGTGGTGGCCTTCGACCTCGGGGCGCAGGCCGAACGCCTGCGCGCCACCGGCCGGGGGATGCTGCTGCCGCTCGGTCTGCCGGCGGCGGCGATCAACAATGCTCTGCTTGCGTTGCGTACACATGCGGGCGATGAATACGCGCCGCCCGTCGAGAATTCCGCCAACAACCTGCGCTCCATCACAGCGAGATCCTGAATGCCCGAAGCTCAAGCCGCCACCGCCGAGAAGGCGCCGGCCCAGAAGATGATCACGGAACTTAAGGTCAGCGGCCATCTGATGACGCTGGACACAGGTCTGTTCTGCATCGTCCAGGTTCCCTCCCGCGTCTCCGACGCGGCGACCGGCCTGCCGGGCGTGCGCATCTCCCTGCCCCCCGGCCCCGCGAGCCGGCCCGAGGCGGTGAGCGTCAGCACGTTCCGGCCGGATGGCTGGCTGTATGGCGCGGGCGACGCGGCGCTGGTGCGTGTGCTCGGCGGCCCGGCGCAGATCCTGGTCACCATCTATCAGGCGCCGAACGCCAAGGACGGCGCCCCCAATCTGCAAGTGCTGCGCCTGCTGGAGCCGGCACAGGCGGCGGCCCCTGCTGCTGCCGCCGCCACCACGGCTCCGAAGCGCGCCGCCGCCGCGCCGGCACCCGCACCCGCACCCGCCGCCGCCACGGCGCCGGCCGTGATGGAGATGGTCGCCCATATCCAGGAGCGCGGCGATGTCGGCGCCATGATCGGCGACTGGCTCGGCGAGAAGGGCAGCCAGCGCTGGATCGAGGGCTTCGGCATCGCGCCGACCAAGCTGCTGTTGCCCAAGGATCTCGAGTACCAGGCCGTGCTCGGCAAGGGCTGGCTCTCGCCGTGGGTCGAGGGCGGCCAGTTCTGCGGCAGCCGCGGCATGGCGCTGCCCATCCTCGGCCTGCGGCTGCGGCTGCGCGGTGAGGCGGCGGAGCAGTACGACGTGTTCTACGCGGCCACTTTCACCGACGGCAGCGCCGTCGGCCCCGTGGCCGCCGGTGAGCCGTGCGAGGCCGAAAGCCTGGCACCGATCGAGGCATTTCAGGTGTTGGTACGGCCCAAGGGAGCCAAGGCCCCCGTCGCCACGGCGCCTGTGCGCGCAGCCACCAAGCCTGTCGCCAAGCCGAAGGCGCCGGCCGGCAAGGCCAAGCCCGTGGCCCCCACGCGCAAGCGCTGAGCCAGGATCGGACCAGGATCGCCCCGGGTGGCACCGCCCCCGGGGATATCCGCTTTCGTGTGAGCGCCGAGTGAAATACCTTTTCGTCCACCAGAATTTCCCTGGCCAATACCTGCACCTGCTGCGCCATCTGGGTGCCGACCCGGCGAACGAGATCATGTTCATCTCGGAGCCGAACACGAATCAGATCCCGGGCGTGCGCCGGGTACTCTATTCTACTCCGACCCCCGACCAGGAGCCGGTGCATCCCGTTGCGCGCGACTTCGACATTGCCGCCCGTCGCGCCGAGGTGGTGGCGGCGATGTGCACCAACCTCGACCGGCTCGGCTTCAAACCGGATATCGTGATTGGCCATCATGGGTGGGGCGAGTTGCTCAACATCGGCGACGTCTGGCCCGATGTGCCGGTGCTCGGTTATTTCGAGTTCTATTACGAGACCAACGGCCAGGACGTGGATTTCGACCCTCAATTCCCGATGTCGCGGGACAAGTTCCCCAAGATCCGGGCGATGAACGTGGTCAACCTGCTGGCCCTCGCGCTGCGCCAGCGCGGCCAGACCCCGACCGAATGGCAGCAGACGCGCTACCCGCAATGGGCGCGCCCGCACATCAAGGTAATCCGGGAAGGCGCGCGGCTGGATGTCTGCCGCCCCAACCCGGCGGCGCGCCAACAACCGTTCTCGATCGGCGATTTCCATGTCGCGCCAGGGGAGAAGCTCGTCACCTACGTCGCCCGCAACCTGGAGCCGTATCGCGGCGTCCATGTCATGATGCGCGCGTTGCCCGACATCCTGCGCGAGCGCAAGGACGTGAAGGTCATCATGGTTGGCGGCGACGACGTGAGCTACGGCGCGCGCCTCGTCGGCAGCACTTGGCGCGAGCATTTCCAGACCGAGCTGAAAGGCCAGTACGACGAGAGCCGCGTGCTCATGCCGGGGCAATTGCCGTACGACGACTATGTGCGAATGCTGCAACGCTCCGACACGCACGTCTATCTCACTTACCCGTTCGTCGCCTCCTGGTCGCTGCGCGAGGCCCTGGCCTGTGGTTGCGCCATCGTCGGCTCCGACGTGGAATCGGTCAGCGAGTTCATCGAGCACGGCAAGAACGGCCTGCTGGTGCCGTTTCTGGAACCGCCGAAGATCGCTGGGGCCGTGCTGAAACTGCTCGGGGACGACAAGCTCAACAAGCGCCTGCGCGCCGGGGCGCGCAAATATGCCGAGCAGCACCTCGACATGAACGACTACCTCGCGCGCATGATGCGCACGATCAAGGATCTGACAGGACGCTGATGACCACGGCCTGAAACGCAAGCGGCCCCGGAGCCTGCGCTCCGGGGCCGCTGTCGTTTCAGTGTTCGCCGCGCGTCAGCCGAAGCTTGCCAGGATCGCCAGCAGCAGCAGGGCCACGATGTTGGTGATCTTGATCATTGGGTTCACTGCGGGGCCTGCGGTGTCCTTGTACGGATCGCCCACCGTATCACCGGTCACGGCCGCCTTGTGCGCGTCCGATCCCTTGCCGCCGTGATGGCCTTCCTCGATGTATTTCTTGGCGTTGTCCCACGCGCCGCCGCCGGATGTCATCGAGATGGCAACGAACAACCCGGTGACGATGGTACCGAGCAGCATCGCGCCCAGCGCCGAGAACCCCTGCGCCCTTCCGCCGATCGCGGCGACGACAAAATACAGCACGAAGGGAGCAAGGACAGGCAGGAGCGAGGGGATGATCATCTCCTTGATCGCCGCCTTGGTCAGCAGGTCCACCGCGCGGCTGTAGTCGGGCTTCGCGGTGCCTTCCATGATGCCCGGGATTTCGCGGAACTGCCGGCGCACCTCGACCACGACGGAGCCCGCCGCGCGCCCGACCGCCGTCATGCCCATCGCGCCGAACAGGTACGGCAGCAGGCCACCGATGAACAACCCGACCACCACGTACGGATTCTGCAGGTTGAAATCGACTTTGACGTTGGGGAAGTAATAGGACAAATCCTGCGTATAGGCGGCGAACAACACCAACGAGGCGAGGCCGGCGGAGCCGATGGCATAGCCCTTCGTCACCGCCTTGGTGGTGTTGCCGACCGCGTCCAGCGCGTCGGTGATCTTGCGCACATCCTTGGGCAGTTCGGCCATCTCGGCGATGCCGCCGGCATTGTCCGTCACCGGGCCGTAGGCGTCGAGTGCCACCACCATGCCGGCGAGCGAGAGCATCGTGGTCGCGGCCACGGAAATCCCGAACAGCCCGCCGACGAGATAGGACAGCACGATGCCGACGCAGATCACCAGCACCGGCAGCGCGGTGGCCTCCATCGAGACCGCGAGGCCCTGGATGACGTTGGTGCCGTGGCCGGTGGTGGAGGATTGCGCGATGCTGCGCACCGGGCGGAACTCGGTGGACGTGTAATACTCGGTGATCCACACGATCAGCCCGGTGACGCCAAGGCCGACCAGCGCGCAGATGAACAGACTCATGCCCGTCAGGCTGCCGGCGCCCATCGGGATCGGCGTGCCGAATCCGGTGATGAGGCCGATGACGATGGCGATGGCCACGACGGAAAGCACGCCGGTGACGATCAGCCCCTTGTACAGCGCGCCCATGATGTTGTTGGACGCGCCGAGCTTGACGAAGTACGTGCCGATGATCGAGGTGACGATGCAGGCACCGCCGATGGCCAGCGGCAGCAGCATCATCTGGTCGGCGGCGGCGCCGGTGAAGAAGATGTTGCCCAGCAGCATGGTGGCGACGATCGTCACCGCGTAGGTCTCGAACAGGTCCGCCGCCATGCCGGCGCAGTCGCCGACGTTGTCGCCCACGTTGTCGGCGATCACGGCCGGGTTGCGGGGGTCGTCCTCGGGGATGCCGGCCTCGACCTTGCCCACCAGATCGGCGCCAACGTCGGCCCCCTTGGTGAAGATGCCGCCGCCGAGCCTGGCGAAGATCGAGATCAATGAGGCGCCGAAGCTCAGCGCCACCATCGCCTCCAGCACCGGCCGCAGATCGGCCCCGGGTGCCGCGCCCGCGCGCAGGAACGCGTAGTAGCCGGTCACGCCGAGCAGGCCGAGGCCGACCACCAGCAGCCCGGTGATGGCACCGGACTTGAAGGCGATATCGAGGCCGGCGGCCAAACCCTGTCGCGACGCCTGCGCCGTGCGCACGTTG
>JAKBCB010000108.1 GCA_021808185.1 Pseudomonadota bacterium | reverse complement strand
GTGGCACGGCCGTACCCGGATGGCGTAGGGGGCACACGGCATGCGATCGGGCTTGGACATGCGTCGGCTTGTCAACCGCGACGCCAACATGGTGCAGTTGCTCGGTCTGACGGTCGGCATCTTTCTGCTGATGGCGATGCTGAACGAGAAGTTCCTGCGCGCCTATAATTTCGAATCGATCACCTACGTCGCGCCGGAACTCGGGCTGCTGTCGATCGCGATGATGCTGGCGATGCTGACCGGGGGTATCGACCTGTCGGTGATCGGCATCGCCAATCTCTCGGGCATTCTCGCCGGACTGTTCTTCCACGCTGTCGGCGGCGCGCACGGGCCGGGGCTGACGGATCTGCCGTTGCAGATGGTGGCCGCCGGCGTGCTGATCGCGCTCGGCACCGGGCTGCTCGCGGGCATGCTCAACGGCTTCCTGATCGCGCGCGCCCACATCACGCCGATTCTGGCCACCATCGGCACGGGGCAGGTCTATGTCGGGCTGTCGCTGGTGCTCACCGGCGGCCCGGCGATCGTGGGTTTCCCGGCGTGGTGGGACGGCATCGGCAACGGCAAGCTGTTCGGCATCGCGCTGCCGCTGGTGCTGTTCGTCGTCATCGCGGCGCTGGTGTCGCTGGTGCTGACGCGCACGCCGCTCGGCATCAATTTGTGCCTGATCGGCACCAGCCCCAAGGCCGCGACCTTCGCCGGCGTTCGCATGGGGCGCGCGATCTTCCTGTCCTATGTCGCCACCGGCGCGCTCGCCAGCGTCGCCGGCATCCTGCTGTCCGGGCGGACCAACGCGGCGAAGTCGGACTACGGCACGTCCTACCTGTTGCAGGCGGTGCTGATCGCCGTGCTCGGCGGCACCAACCCGGCGGGCGGGCGGGCGACGGTGCTGGGCGTGGCCGTTGCGCTGGTGGCGCTGATGTTCCTCTCCAGCGGCTTTCAGCTCATGCGCTTCAGCAATTTTCTGGTGGATTTCATCTGGGGCGCGTTCCTGCTGCTGGTGATCGCCGGCAACGCGCTGCGCAACCGCGCGCGATAGCCCCGGCGCGGGGCACGCTCTCCGGCGCGCCACCGAGTCGTGATACCGTGCGGCCATGTCCCGCAAGCCCGCCCCGCCCAGCCTGTTCGCCGCCGACACGCCGGCCCCGCTCGCCGACCGTTTGCGTCCCCGCGCGCTCGAAGCGGTGGTGGGCCAGGACCATCTGGTCGGCCCGGCGGGCACGCTCACCCGCATGCTGGCGCGCGGCAGCCTTGCGTCGCTGATCCTCTGGGGCCCGCCCGGCGTCGGCAAGACCACCATCGCGCGCCTGCTGGCCGACCGGGCCGGGCTGCATTTCGTGCAGTTGTCGGCGGTCTTTTCCGGCGTCGCCGACCTCAAGCGCACCTTCGAGGAGGCGGCGCACCGCCGCCAGACCGGGCAGGGCACGCTGCTGTTCGTGGACGAGATCCATCGCTTCAACCGCGCCCAGCAGGACGGCTTTCTACCCGTCGTCGAGAACGGCACCATCACCCTGGTTGGCGCCACGACGGAAAACCCGTCCTTCGCGCTGAACGGCGCGCTGCTGTCGCGCTGTCAGGTGCTGGTGCTGCGCCGCTTGGACGACGCGGCCCTCGACCTGTTGCTCGACCGCGCCGAGGCCGAGATCGGCCACGCGCTGCCGCTGCAACCGGATGCCCGTGCGACGCTGCGCGCCATGGCCGATGGCGATGGCCGCTATCTGCTCAACATGGCCGAACAACTCGCAGCCCTGCCCGAGACGGCCGAGCCGCTCGATGTCGCCGGACTGTCCGATCTGCTGGCCCGCCGGGCCGCGCTGTACGACAAGGACCGCGAGGAGCACTACAATCTGATTTCCGCGCTGCACAAATCCCTGCGCGGATCGGACCCGAATGCGGCGCTCTACTGGTACACGCGCATGCTCGCGGGCGGCGAGGACCCGCGCTACATCGCCCGCCGCCTGACCCGCTTCGCGGTCGAGGATGTCGGCCTCGCCGATCCCACCGCGCTCACCCAGGCCATCGCCGCGTGGGAGACGTACGAGCGACTCGGCAGCCCGGAGGGCGAACTGGCGCTCGCGCAACTCGTGCTCTATCTCGGCACCGCGCCGAAATCGAATGCCGTTTACACCGCGCTCGGCGAGGCCCAGCGCGCCGCGCGCGCCACCGGCAGCCTGATGCCGCCCGCCCATATCCTGAACGCGCCGACGTCGCTGATGAAGCAACTCGGCTACGGCGCCGGCTATGCTTACGACCACGACACCGAGGACGCCTTCTCCGGCCAGAACTATTTTCCGGACGGCATGCCTCGCGCCGAATTCTATCGCCCGAAGGATCGCGGATTCGAGCGGGAACTGGCCAAGCGGCTTGCCTATTGGGCCAAGCTGCGCCAGGACCGTGGCCAATGACCGTCACCCTGCGCACCATCACCGAGGACGAAGCCGATATCCGGCTCGACCGCTGGTTCCGCCGCCATTTCCCGGACATCACCCAAGGCGTGATCCAGAAGCTCTGCCGCACCGGGCAGATCCGCGTCGATGGCAAGCGGGCGGAGGCGGCGACGCGCCTCGCCCCCGGCCAGTCGGTGCGCGTGCCGCCGCTGCCAGCCCCGAAAGCGCCGGAAAAGCCCGAGCCGGCCGCGATCGACCCGCGCCTGCGCGCGGAGGTCGAGCGCCTGGTGCTCTATCGCGATGATCATCTGATCGTGCTCAACAAGCCATCCGGCCTGCCGACACAGGGCGGGCCGGGCATCCAGAAACATCTGGACGGCATGTTGCGGGCGCTGGCCACCGGCCCGCTGGACCGGCCGCGCCTGGTGCACCGGCTCGACCGCGACACCTCCGGCGTGATCGTCGTCGCCCGCTCCCCCGGTGTCGCGGCCAAGCTCGCGGCGGCGTTCCGCACCCGTGCCGTGGAAAAAATCTACTGGGCCGTCGTCTGCGGCCGCCCGGTGCCGGTGGAGGGGCGGCTCGACCTGCCGCTGACCCGCCGTGACCCCACGCAGGCCGGCGCGCGCGGCGAGCGTATCGCGGTGGCCGAGCGCGACGACCCGGACGCCACGCACGCGATCACCGACTTCCGCACGCTGGACCACGCGGCGCGCAAGCTGGCATGGCTCGAACTCCGGCCGCTCACCGGCCGCACCCACCAGTTGCGCGTGCATTGCGCCGAACTTGGCGCGCCGATCCTGGGCGACGCGACCTATGGCGAGTGGCGCGAGACCGGCAATTCGGCCCTGGTCGAGGGGTTTTCCGAGCAGTTGCACCTGCATGCCCGCCGCCTGACCCTGCCGCACCCGGCCGGCGGGACGCTGATCGTCGAAGCCGACCTGCCGCCGCACATGGCCGAGACGTTCCGCGGCCTCGGCTTCGTGGCACCGCCGGCCCGGCCGCCGCAGCGGCGGTGAGCCATGCGGCGTGACGGCCGGGGCGCGGGCGCGCTACGCTGCCGCCGCTGCCGCAAGCCCATCCAACGCGTTTGATGAGGACGGATGCCCCCCCGCCACCGCCGCATGTTTTCCGTCTATGGGATGGTTCGCGCCACCGTGGGCGTACTGTTGGTCATCGCCCTGGTGGGTGTGCTCGCGTTCGGCGCCGCGATCCTGCTGATCGACCCCAACGCCTACAAGCCGGAGATCGAGGCGGCGGCAAAGCGCGCCACCGGCCGCACCCTGGCCCTGCGCGGCCCGATGCGGATCGCCTTCGGCCTGCCGCCCTGGCTCGTCGCCGAGGACATCGCGCTGTCCAATCCCGGCGGCGCCTCGCGCCAGGACATGGTGACGGTTGACCGCGCCGAGGCGCGCGTGGCGCTATGGCCGTTGCTGCTTGGCAACATCGATCTGACCGATCTGACGGTCATCCGCCCGAACCTGCTGCTCGAGCGCGACGGCGAGGGGCGCGGCAATTGGCGACTTGCGCCGGAGCAACCCGGATCGTCGGGCGCGGAGGTCGCGGCGCCGTCGGGCGGGCAGGGGGGGGCGCCGGCCTCGCAGCCGGCGGCGGGCACGCCGATCCGCTCGCGCGTGGCGTTCCAGTCGATCCATCTGGAGCAGGCACGCATCGGCTGGCTGCGCGCCGTGGGCACGGCCCCGGTGGAGGTGAGTATCCCGCACCTCGATGCCGACGCCAGCGGACCGAACGGAACGATGTTGCTGTCGGGCACCATCAGCAGCGCCGGCCGCACCTTCACCCTCGGCGGCGAGGTCGGCTCGTTCGGCCGCCTGTTCGATAGCTCCGCCGCCGTCGCGTGGCCTGTGCGGGTGGTCGTGAAGGACAAGGACGCCCGGCTCGCGGTGCATGGCGGCATCGGCCAGCCGACGCGCGGGCGGGGGCTGGATCTGCAATTCGACATCGCGGTCAGCGACTTCACCGGCATCGTGCCGTTCCTGCCGCAAGGCGTGCCGGTGCCGCACGACGCCAACGGGACGATTCTTTGGGGCGACGCGAAGCAGGACGGCCAGATCGGCCTGACCGGCGCCACCCTGCACATCGGCGCGCTGCGCCTGCCCGATCTGCTGCCCGGCGTGGACATCGCGCACGCCGACCTGACCGCGCCCGCCCTCGACCGGCCGGTGCATCTGGACATCGAGGGGGCGAGTTCGGCCGGAGACACCCGGCTGGTGATGAACGCCGCGCCTCTCGGCGATATCCTGCCGGGCACGCACCCCGCCAATCCGGTGCCGATCGATGTCACGCTGGAGGCCGGGCGGTCGCTGATCTCGGCCAAAGGTACTCTCAAGTCGCCGACCACGCTCGAGGGCGTGAGCCTGGACGTGTTCGCGCGCCTGCCGGACGTGGCGGCCTTCGGCCGGCTGATCCAGCGTGACCTGCCGCCGCTGTCGCAGGTGGCGTTCGAGGGGCAGGTCATCGGCGATCTAACGCGCGGCGGCGCCATCGGCATTCGCAAAGGCACGCTGACCCTGCCGGAGGCGCAGGTCGCGGGCGACCTCGATCTGCGTCTTGGGGTGCGCCCGTCGCTGCACGCGGTGCTGACCTCGCCGCATTTCGATCTGGATTCGCTGCTGGCCGATCTCGGAGGCGCGGGCCGCAAGGACCAGCGCGCGGCCGCGCCAGCGGCCGATGCGGGCACCGCGCCCCCGCCCCCGGCCACGCCCACGCCGCGGGCGCCGCCCCGCCTGATCCCCGACGAGCCGTTCGACCTCGGCCCGCTCGACCGCATGGACGGCGAGGTGCAGGCGCGCATCGATTCCCTGCAATATCTCGGCGTCGCCTACACTCAGCTCGGCGCGAACATCCTGCTGCGCGACGGCAAGCTGCTGATCGACCCGGTGACCGGCATGATGCCCGGTGGCCCGGTCTCGGCGCGGTTGTCGATCGACTCGCGGGCAGCCGATGCGCCCATGGCGCTGACGTTCTCGGCCGAGGCGGTGCGGGTTGCCCCATTGCTGGCGTTGATCGGCGATAGCGCGCCGGTGAACGGCTCGATCTGGATCGGCGCCGACCTGCAAGCCGCCGGGCGCAGCCCGCATGCGCTGGCCGCCACGCTCGACGGGCATCTCGGCATCGCCAGCACCGACAGCGAGCTGGATAATCGCCTGCTGCTCGGGCTGATGCGGCAGGCCAAGCTGCCGGAGGTGCGGCTCAGCGCCTCGGGCCTCACCAAGCTGCGCTGCGTCGCGCTGCGGCTCGATGCGCTGAAGGGCGTGGCGAGCATCGGCGCGATGGTGGTCGATGCGCAGCGGCTCGTGGTGATGGGCGGCGGCAGCATCGATTTCGGGCAGGAAATGCTGGCGATGCAGTTGCGGCCGGTGCTGCGCCTCGGCGGCGGCATCGCGGCCGGCGGCATCGTGGTGCCGATCCGCGTCGGCGGCAGCTTCCTGGACCCGAAGGTGGCCGTGGACGCCAGTGCCAAGGGTGGCCCGCAGATCACCGGCGACCGCGCACCGGACGCTTGCATTCCGGCACTCGCCGCCGTGCGCGCGCCGGGCACGTTGCGTTCCACCGCGGCCGCTGCCGGCCCGCCGCCGCCGGCGGCTGCGCCCGCTGCGCCCGGCACGGCCCGGACCATCGTCCCGCCGACCGCCATGGATGTTCTGAAGGAACTGCTTAAGTAACGCCGTATGAAGCGATTTTGGGACAACGCGGCCACCGCCCCCGCCGACGGTGGGTGGCGCGTGACGCTGGACGCCAAGCCGATGCGCGTGCCGGGCGGGGCACCCCTGACCCTGCCGACCGAGCCGCTCGCCCGCGCGGTGGCCGCCGAATGGCAGGCGGCCGGTGGGGCCAAGGGCGGCGAGACCTCGTATGCCGATCTGCCGCTGACCCGCATCGCCGGCACCGGGCAGGAGCGCATCGCGCCGAACCCGGAGCCGGTGATCCTGGAACTGGCGCGCTACGGCGAGAGCGACCTGCTTTGCTACCGCGCCGAACAGCCGCCGGCGCTCGCGGCGCGGCAGCATGCCGGCTGGCAACCCTGGCTCGATTGGGCGGCCCGGCGCCACGCGGCGGCGCTGCTGGTGACGACGGGTATTATCCATGTCGCGCAGCCCAGCGACTCGCTCGCGGCGCTTGCCGCCGCCGTGGCCGCCTACGACCCGCTGGCGCTCGCCGCCCTCGGGGTCGTTGTGCCCGCGCTCGGCAGCCTCGTGCTCGGCCTCGCGCTGGCCGAGGCGGCGCTGGACGCGCCCACGGCGCACGGCCTCGCCACCATCGACGAGACCTTCCAGGAGGAGTTCTGGGGCACCGACCCGGAGGTGCTGGCGCGCCGCGCCCGCGTCGCCGAGGACGTCGCGGTTGCCGCCCGCTTCCTCGCCCTGCTGCGGCCATGATCGCGCGCCGTCTGGTGATCGCCGGGCGGGTCCAGGGCGTCGGCTATCGCGACTGGCTGGTCAGCGAGGCGGCATTGCGCGGCGTGCATGGCTGGGTGCGCAACCGGGCCGACGGCGCGGTGGAGGCGCTGCTGCACGGCGAGGCCGATGCGGTAGCGGCCGTGCTCGCCGCGTGCCGGCTCGGCCCGCGCCATGCCGAGGTGACCGGCATCGCGGAGCATCCGGCCGACCCGCCGCCCAGCCCCGGCTTCCGCCGCCTGCCGAGCGCATGAGCGATTTTGTCCACGCGCACGGCGACTGGGTCGTGCCGGTGGTACTGGCGCTGAGTTTCCTGAAATCCCTGGCCTTCGTCTCGCTGGTGGTGCCCTCGTCCATCGTGGTCGCGATCATCGTGACGCTGATGGGCATGAGCGGGGTTCAGCTCTGGCCGGTCTGGGTGGCCGTCACCATCGGTGCCGGGCTGGGCGACTGGGTTTCCTACGCCATCGGCTGGCGCCTGAAACACCGGGTGCATGGCATCTGGCCGTTCAACCGCCACCTGGAACTGATGCCGCGCGGCGAGCGGTTCTTTCTGCGCTGGGGTGCCATGAGCGTGGTGCTGTGCCGCTTCTTCAGCCCGCTGCGCGCGACGGTGCCGCTGCTGTGCGGCATCTTCGAGATGCCGCCGCTGATCTTCCAGCTCGCCAACTGGATTTCCGCCGCGCTGTGGGCGGGGCTGGTGCTGGCGATCGGGGCGGGGGTGCTGCGGGTCTTCGGCTGAGCGGCTACGCCCCGAACACCTCGGGCCAAGCCGCCATCAGCGCCGCGTCGGCTTCCTCCAGCGTCGCCGGGATGCCCTGATCCACGAGGCTGGTGACACCGTGCTCGCGGATGCCACAGGGCACGATGCCGTCGAAATGCGCCAGGTTCGGCTCCACGTTCAGCGCCACCCCGTGCCAGCTCACCCAGCGCGTCAGGCGCACGCCGATGGCGGCGATTTTATTCTCGCGGCCGTCGCGCCCCGCGATCCAGATGCCGACGCGCCCCTCTCGCCGTTCCCCGCGCAGGTTGAAACGGTCGAGCGCGCGGATCAGCCATTCCTCCAGCGCCCAGACGAATTCCCGCACGTCGCGCGGCGGCACCGGGCCATGCGGGCGGGTCAGGTCGAGCATCACATATCCGGTGCGCTGCCCCGGCCCGTGATAGGTCCATTGCCCGCCGCGCCCGGCGGCATAGGTGGGCAAGCCCGCCGGATTGCTCAGATCGGCCGGATCGGCCGATGTGCCGGCGGTGAACAGCGGCGGATGCTCGACCAGCCAGACCTGTTCCCCGGCCGTGCCGGCGCGGATCGCGGCCACGCGCGCCTGCATCGCGGCGATCGCGTCGGGGTAGGCGACAGGCCCGTCGGCGATGCGCCATTCGGGAGCAGAAAGCGTCAGGTCGGACATTGATACCGGCAGGTTGATCCGCTATATCCCCGCGCCTCCACGGTGCGGTCGTGGCGGAATGGTAGACGCGCAAGCTTGAGGTGTTTGTGGGGGAAACCCCGTGGAAGTTCGAGTCTTCTCGACCGCACCAGTTCTTTCAAGACGCCATGTTGGGTTCTTCGCCCGCCGATCCAGGGCCAAGCCCGGCGTGATCGGGCGATCCCGCCCAGGGGCAGGCATGGGCCAGCCGCAAGACCGCGCCGACCGGCCGAATCGTGTGCCCTGGCCGCCGCTGATTTATGGTGCCGCCGCGATCCTGGCGGTGGCCCTCGGCTGGCTCTGGCCGACGCCGAACCTGTTCCCCGGTGAACGCGTGCTCGGCGTGGCGGCGATGCTGGCCGGGATCGGGCTCGACGGCGCGGCCATGCTGACGATGCACCGCCACCATGCGAATATCCTGCCGCACCGCGCGGCGACGGCGCTGGTGACGACATGGCCGTTCTCCATCTCGCGCAACCCGATCTATCTCGGCAACACGATCCTGCTCGTGGGCGCGGGGCTGGCATTCGGGGATGCCTGGTTCCTGCCGCTCGCGCTGATCGCCGCCCTCGTGACCGCGCGCCTGGCCATCGCGCGGGAGGAATCGCATCTCGCCGCGCGCTTCGGTCCGGCCTGGGCTGCCTATGCCCGCCGGACGCCGCGCTGGGTGTGGCCGGGGCGCTGAGCGGTCCCGCCGCGAACAGTCCGCGGCGGATGTACAAAAGTGCCGGCAACGCGGAGCAAGCCCCAGCATGAAGATCGTCGATATCCGCGCTTTCCTGGTCGAAGGCACCGGCGATGGCGGCGACTACCATCGGCAGAAGGGTGGGCACTGGATCATCGATTCGCTGATCGCCAATCCGATGTCGGGCTATGCGCAGTACAAGGCGTCGCGCACGTCCTGGGGCATCGGCGTGCTCGGCTCCATCGTCGTGGAGGTCGAGGACGAGCGGGGCAACATCGGCTTTGCCACCGGTTTCGGCGGCGTTCCCGCCTGCTTCCTCATCGACCAGCATTTCCGCCGCTTCGTCGTGGGCGCCGATCCGCGCGACACGAACATGCTGTGGGACCAGATGTTCCGCGCCTCGATGTTCTACGGCCGCAAGGGCCTCACGCTCGCGGCGATCTCGGTGGTCGATCTGGCGATCTGGGATCTGCTGGGCAAAATCCGCGCCGAGCCGGTGTACAAGTTGATCGGTGGCCGCACCAAGCCGGAGATTTCCTTCTACTGCACCGGGCCGCGACCGGAGGAATGCCAGCGCATGGGGTTCTTCGGCGGCAAGGTGCCGCTGCCGCACGGGCCGGCGGACGGTGTTGCCGGCATCAGGGCGAACGTCGAATTCCTCGCCGCCCACCGCGCCGCCGTCGGCCCGGATTTTCCGCTGATGGTGGATTGCTACATGGCGCTGGACGTGCGCTACGCCGTTGCCATCGCCGATGCGTGCCGGGATCTGACCATCCATTGGTGGGAGGAGGTGCTGCATCCGGACGATTTCGACGGCTACAAGCATCT
>JAKBCB010000107.1 GCA_021808185.1 Pseudomonadota bacterium | reverse complement strand
TCTTCTTGCCGTCGAGATCGTGCTGGGCGTACAAAAGAAAAGAATACGACGCGATGTGCAGTGCCTCGTATACGCAAAGCATCCACAAACACGAGAATTGCTGGAATTAGGTGGAATTCGCTCCGATTTAGTAATTCATCACGAAACGCACAGAATGACGACCCTCGACCGGGCCATTATTCCTTCACATCGTAATCCACACGCCTTATTGGATCACGAGTCTCGTGATTTTTTTCGGAAGTTGCGCTTGCAATTTGGAAGCTCAATTGCTGGTCGCCGTATTTACGTTTCTCGTGCGGGAATTGCCAACCGAACAACCGCCAATCGACCGATGCTTAACGAACATGATTTGATTAAAGCTCTGGAATTGGAGGGTTTCGAGACGATAAATCCCGACCGCATGACAGCCAGAGAGCAAATCATGGCTTTTTCTAGTGCGGACATAATCGTTGGACCGTCAGGGGCTGCGATGTTCAATGCTGCTTTCTGTAGTCCCGGCACCAAATTGATTGATATCGAAAGTGAACCGAATTGGATCTACGCTCACGCCGGCTTCTTCGCTTCTTGTGAATTAAGGTACGGCATATTTGTTGGGAAAGTGGATAAAACCGATGAGCGTGCCGTTCATAGGCGATGGGCAGTCAATATACCCGCACTTGTCAACAGGGTTCGAGCGTTCATAAACTCATGATGCATTCGATGGGTTTTGAGCCGCGCCATTTGTTTCCCAGTTCTATACCCGGAATCGAGCGCCCCAATCCGGTCTGATGCGCCGAGGCTTCAGCATGGACGGAGGACACCCGCAACAGACTCCACAAACATCCGTATCATATCCGCCTCGCTGATACCGACCGCCGCAGCCTTGTCCGAATACCTCTCGGAGCGAATATCAAATAGCCGCTCCCGTCCCGGAAAATACCGGCTGCGCACCGTCTCGTTGCCCGCGTCGAACAGGGCGGCAAATCGTTCGGCCGCCGCCCGGGCCGGCAGCAGCGCGCCGGTGGATGGCATGGCCGAAAGATAGGCCAGAATATGCTCCCGCGTCGCCGGGTCCATGCGCGCGGGGGGCACGGCGGCGTTCACCCGCGTCAGGAACATCGCCGCCTCCGGCGCGAGGCTGGTGTTCTCGCGGCCGGGAACGGCAAACCCCGCGATATCCACGCCCAGGCGATGAAAGAAGTCCTGGATCACATCCCCCGCGCGCATCTCCGCCCGGTCGTACAGGCGGACATCCAGCGCCTCGGCGCCAAAGACGCGCGCCAGACGCTCCAGCAGCGCGGCGTGGTCGAAATAGCCGGCATCCACGCCCAGGACCGGATCGAACCCGTTCGGCGCCGAGAAATCCGGCAGCAGCCGAAGCTCCGTGGCACCGTCGCGGATCGCGGTGAACGCCACGCTGGTGGCCATCTCGGCTTGCGGGCGCAGGTACGCCACGACGCGGAACGCGGCGCAATGCGGCGCCAGCAGATCCTTCGCGCGCCGGAGGTCGTCGTCTTGCCGCAGCCGGCTCTGCACATGTTCGTTCGAAATCAGCATCAGCTCCGGCGGCCGCCCGAGCGCGCCGATTTCCGCGGCAAGGTGGGCCGCGACGCTCTGCCGATGCGCCTCGACCATCGCCATGTCGGTCAGCCCGAGCGCCTGCTGCATGTCGTCCGGACAAGCGCGACCGAGCCGGCTGGCAGTCGCCAGTTTCACATGGTTGTACGGACCATGCTGGGCATCGGCCACGAGCGCCCTTGGCACGAACACGCCACGGGCGCCGAGGCGACCGGCATTCATCGCCAGAAAGCGCTGGAGCGATGTTGTGCCGGTCTTCTCCGTTCCGACATGCAGGACACAAACGGTGTTGTTCATTCACCCTCTACGGGCAGCCCGCACCCGATGCGCCCGCCCCGCGCTCAGTGCGCCCACACCCGCACTCCGCTGCTTGTTGCGAACTCGCTCCGCCCGGCTGCCGCCGCCAGCGGCATCGCGCGCGCCGGGACACAGAGCAGGCGCGCCGCCGCCCCCTCCGGCGAGACGCGGAGCGAGCACACCACGCCCGATCCGACCACGGCGACCGTCCCGGGCGGCAGCATGTGGCGTTCGAGCAACCCGTGCGTCGTGGCGAGCGCAACCCCGTCCGCCGCCGCCCCGCTCACCCAGCGGGAGACGCCATCCGGGGTGAACTCCGGCAGGCGGTGGCTGTCGCGCACCACGTCCAGGCTGACGCCCTCGCCCAGTGGCACCACCAGCGCCAGGCATTCCGCCGGCGAGGGCGAGCGGTTCGCGGCACTCGGCTGCGCGAACGGCGTGGCCCCCGCCCCCAGCATCTCCGCCCGCGTCACCACCGGATTGTCCTCCAGCACGCCGCGCAGCAGCGGCAGCAGGGCCGCGTCCTCCAGCAGCGCGGCGATCTGCTCGGGCGTCGCGGCGAACCCCGCCGCCGGCGGGGCGAACGGGTCGAGCACGGCGACGCCGGTATGGATCAGTTGCCCCGCCGCGGCCGCCACCTCCGGCGGGAACTGGCCGATCCCGGTCTTGCCGCGCAGCAGCGCGGGGGCGTCCGTCCGGTCCGTCCACAACCCGCCGAACACGCTGCGCGGCCGGCCGGCGGCGGGGTGGGCACGGTACAGGGCCGCGAAGAACTCGGCGAACCCGACCGTCGGCGCGCGCGGCAGTTCGGCATCCCCCCCATCCACCTTGACCACGATGAACGGGTGATAGAGCGGGTCGATCGGGCGGAACAGTTTGATGAGGTAGCCGCTGTTGCCGTCGCCAAGCCCCGCCGCCGCGAGGTCCGGGCGATGCTGGTTGGCCACCGACTCGCCCACGATTTCGTGGTTGAAGACGGCCTGCACGACCACCGGGTCTTTGCGACCGGGGGAAAACGCCCAGCCGCGCACCTCGGTGGCCGTCACGACATCCAGCGAACCGCGAACCATCATAAATGCGCACCCTTCACGTGTTGGTCGTGCGATGTCCGCGCGGCGCCGGCCCGAACGGCGTTGCCGCCGCGATGCCCGCGTCACGCCTTCGCATCCGCGGCATGGTAGCCATTCGTTGCTTGTTCGACAAGACTTTGTTCGCCTGCCGGCGGGCCCCGGTACAGCGCCAGGTAGTCGTCCAGCGTGGAGACCAGGCCCGGCACGCCCGTCATGCGCGCGGCGAGGTCCGTCAGCCGGGCGCGGTTGCCGGAGAGTTGTCGCAGCAGGCTGCCCAGCGCCATCGAGCTGCCGGCCGGGAAGTGAAACCCGTCGATCCCGTCGCGCACCTTCTCGGCCATGCCGCCGATGTCCGAGCAGATCACCGGGCGGCGGTTGCGCAGCGCCTCCTGGATCACCACCGGCGAGTTCTCCCACCAGACCGAGGGCACCAGCACGGCATGCACGCCCTGCATCAGCCGGTCCACGCGCATCCGGTCGTAGGGGCCATGGAAGCGGACGTTGCGCCCGGCCTTGGCCAGCCGGTCGAGGAACTCGGTCTGGAATTCCGCCGGCTGGCCGCGGTAGTCGCCGTGGATGTCGAAACTGATATCGTCATGCCCCTGCGCGGCCAGCGCCGCGGCGGCGTCGAGCAGCACCAGAATGCCCTTGAGGCCGGAGATCTGGCCGAAGAAGCCGATGCGCAGCGGCTCGTCCGGCCGCACCACCAGCGTCTCGACGCCGGACGGCGGGGGCGGCATCAGGTTTTCCAACACCACCATCTTGTCCGCCGGCAGCCCCCAGGCAACGTAACGCTGGGCGAGGAAATGGCTGGGCGCGATGAACCCGTCCACCAGATCAAGGAAGCGTTCGATATAGCGCTGGCGCAGGAAGAAGTCGGACTTTCCGACCTCGGGGAAGCATTGCCGGCAACGCGTGGGGCTCGCGCCGTAGCACAGGGTGCGGTGGCGGGCGGTGACCATCTGGCCGAAATGATGGCAGATGGCGAGGTATTCGTGCAGCGTCAGCAGGATACGGCATTCCGGCCGTTCGGATTTCAGATGCAGGAAAATCTCGATACCCAAGTTGATAAAATGGTGAAAATGCACCACGTCGGGCGCCAATGTGCGAAAGAGCCGTTTGATCTCGCCCGGAAAATTCGCGTCGCGATTGGCGAACTTGAACCAGTCGAACTCGCCGGTGCCGTAGATGTATTCCCGCTCCGAGAACGGCTGGCTCAGCACGGCACCCGGCCGGTCGCGGCCGGCATCGCGGTCGCAGCCAAGGAACCAGGCCTCGCAATCGTCGCGCGCCAGCATGCCGGTGAACAACTGGAACGCGGCGATCTCGGCGCCGCCGTTGGACACCTCGGGATGGCTATGGGAGGCGATCAGCACGCGCAGCTTGCGCGTCGCCTCGGGCGGGGTCGGCGGCGTCATCAGGCGTGTCGCGCGCTTGGTGGGGCGGGGCGCGCGGGTCATCCAGCGTGGCTCGCCTCGTGCGCCGCGATGGTGGAGGACCAGCGGCGATCATGCTGCCAAGAATTATAGAGGGTCAGGTTCATCCGCCATGCCTGCGCCGAGCCCGCCTGGGACTGCCGCTCCAGGTGGTAGAGTTCAACATCGGTGTCCACGCCGCAGGCAAAGCCCAACGCCTGCAACTTCAGGCACAGATCGGTGTCCTCGAAATCGCCGATCGCGTAGATCTCGTCGAACCCGCCGACGCGCTTGGCGAGCGCGCGTTCCATCACCATGCACGCGCCGGTGATGCCGAGGCTGCGCCGCAGGCCGCCGCCGCGCCCGCTCCGCAGGCCCTTGCCCTCGTGCTGCGGGAAGAACCAGTCGCCGAATTCGCGCAGGCGACGGAAATAGATGCCCCGATGCTGCACCGAGCCGTCCTCGAACAACAGCGCGGCGCCGACGACACCGAGGCCGGGGTCGGCCACGAGGCGGCCGGCCAGCCGTTCCAGCCAGTCCGGCGTGCCAGGGAATACGTCGGAGTTCAGGAAGGCCACGAAGCGGCCGCGCGCATGCTCCAGGCCGATGTTGTTCGCGGGCGCGTAGCCCACGTTACGATCGAGCAGCAGCACCCGAAACGGAGTGCCGAACCGCTCATGCACGGAAGCGAACAGCGCCTGCGCCTCGCGCCGGCGCGGCGGATCGTCGAGCACGTAGATGAATTCGACATTGGCGGAACCGGGATGCGCCGAGAACAGCGCCAGTTGGTACTCGACGAAATCCATCCGCCGATACAGCGGCACGATCACGGACGCTTCAGGTGCCGGCGGCACGTGGCCGTAATCGATCACTTCGACAGTGGGCCGGCGCCTCAGGCGGCCGCGGTTCAGCATCTCGACGGCGGGGCCGATCACGCGGTCGAAGGCCGGCGCCACCTCGGCGAAGCGGGGCTCGACACATTCCAGCAGCCGCTTGATCGCCGCCATCCCGGACATCCGGCCACGCGGCACACCGCGAAAGCCGATCTCGTGGCGCGCGGTCTCCACCTCGATGTAGAGGGTTGCTCCCGGCACCACGGAACGTGGAACGAACGCGATGAAGCCGCAGCGCGGGTCGTCGAATCCGTGCGGCCCGGACAGGCTGGCCAATACGTCCGGGCGATCGACGGCGATGGCCTGGGACAGGTCCAGCACAGTGCTCAGATCGGCGCAGCGCACCCGCATTTCGCGCACGATGCCTGGCTTGGCGAGGCACCAGCCGATGAGCACCAGCCCATCCGGCTCGCAGATGATCGCCTCGTCGATTTCGAGGAACACGGGGCCATTGAGCGCGGCCAGCGTATCCTGGCCGGCGTAGGGTTGCCGGCCGAGCATGGCAAGCAGACCGTCGCGCGACACGGCGGGCGGCGCCGCCGCGACCACGGGACGCATCAGCGCAACCATATCGGCCTCGCGCAGGCGCTGCACGGTGGCGCCGGGGAACAGGGTGAAGCGGATGCCATCCACCTCGAAGCTGATCCAGCACAGGCTACCCAGGGGCGTGGGCGTGCCGGGAAGGAAAAAGCTCGCGCCCATCGCGCCATCCTTGAGGTCCGGGCGCGCGTACGTGGCGACGAGCGCCTCGCCGGCAATCTCGCCTTCCTCGAACGAGGCGATGACGCGCGGCGGCGCACGGTCGTGCCGCCAGCCGCGGGAGACCCAGCCCATGAACATCCATCCGCCAGCGGCATGGTGGTGGCCATAGAAGTCCACGAAGCCGCCGGCGGCATCGGCACCACGCCCAGGCGCGATCAACTGGAGCATTTGGCGGCGCTGCGAGCCCTCCTCGCCGCCCGCCAGGATCGGGTGCAGCTCATCGACAAGCCCCGGCCCGGACAAGCACACCACTGCCGGTGTCGGCGGAATCCGATAGGTGCCCTGGCTGAAGGAGACGTCGAGCCCGCGGAACCCCTCGGCCTCCGTCACGTCGCCGCGCAGGAAGAAGATAAACCCGATGCCACGGCCGGCGACGTCAGCGCGATCGTAAAATGTTGTCAGATCGTGGGTGAAATCCGAGGCCGTCGCGAAGCCGGCGCTGACACCGCGCGGCCTGTCCCCGACGGGCCACGGATGGGACATCCAGCCACCGAAAAACCAGCCGCGCGCAGCCGCGTGGTACCCATAAAAATCAACATGCCCCTCGAGGACAAAATCCGCCACTGGCTCACCGAGCGCCAACATACCCGGCCCGCGGGCCTTTTCTTCATCCAAGAAATGGGCTTCAAGTGGCATTTATACGCACTACCCAACAACCATATTGTCGAAATTTTTTCTGCACACGATCGTATCAAACATTGTGCTGCATGGCAATGAGAAATCACGCAGATACGAGCGCCTGAGTGCGGGCGGTAGCGATTGTATATTGATCGCCTTTCGTACGTGCGCGTGGACCTCTTAAGCAGGCACGGACGATTACTGACAATTTTATCATTTCATGACGGGCGACGCCACACCCCGGATGGCCGAATGGCGCGCCCTGCTGGACTCGAACCAGCGACCCACAGCTTAGAAGGCTGTTGCTCTATCCACCTGAGCTAAGGGCGCCCACGCCGGACCTCAGTGGGTCCAGTTCTCGGTGCGGCCGAAGCGGAAATTGTCGGAATAGGATTTCGGCACGAATTTGCGCGCGCGCGGCAATTCGATCTCGTAGGCGAGGCCCTCGCGCTCGGCATAGGCCACCGCTTCCTCGCGCTGATCGAAGCGCAGCCTTACCTGGGCGCGCGTGTCGGCGCTGCCGATCCATCCCATCAGCGGGTCCGCCCGGCGCGGGCCCGCCGGCTCGAACTCCAGCACCCATTCCTGCGTGCCGGCCCGGCCAGACTGCATCGCCGTCTTGGGCTGCTGGTAAATCCGCGCGCGCGCCGCCATGGCTGCCTCCTTGTCGTCACGTCTCGATAGAAACTTGGTCGGGGCGGCCGGACTCGAACCGGCGGCCTCGTGTACCCAAAACACGCGCGCTACCAGGCTGCGCCACGCCCCGCCACCCTTCCGGGCCGGCGCAACCTAGTTTGCCCACCCCCGGCCCGCAAGCCGCGTGCTATGGCGCGTTGCCGAACAGTTTGTTCAGCACCTTGTCCCCGACGCGGATGTCCAGCCGCTCGGCGGTGCCGGCGGCCACCTCCAGGGTTGCGCGCACCGGTACCAGGCTGTCGATGATGGCCAGGCTCTCCGGCACCGTGTGCTCGACCACGCGGCGGATCACGCCCTGCTCGTCGATGAACAGCATATCCAGGCTGCTGACGGTGTTCTTCATCCACATCTGCGAGATGCGCGGCGTGCCCCAGTCGAACAGCATGCCGCCATCGGCCGGAATGTCGGTGCGGAACATCAGGCCGGTCTGCTGCTGCTCCAGCGTCAGCGCCATTTCCACGCGGAATTCATGCCGCTGGCCGTCATGCGTGACGATGACGAGCGGTTCCTTCGGCAGCGTGGGCTGGGCCGTGGTTGGCTCGGCCTGCGCACGCGCGCCGCTGGACAGCATGAGCGGGGCGGCGGCCAGCAAGGCCAGCAGATGGCGACGGGTCATGCGAAGGAGGACTCCTCAAGGGCCTGCGTGGCCAGGCGGTCGATTTCGGGGCGCACCTTCCCCTCGCGCGGCGCGTCGCGCAAGGTCGTGAACCAGTGCGCCGGCGGGTCGCGCCCGGCGGCGCGGTTGTACACGAGGCCGCGCAGCACCGACTCGGCCGCCGGCGTGGTCCGCTCCGGAATCGGCAGGTCGTTCAGCACCGCCCAGATCCCGGCCCAGCAGCGCCCGACGCTGTACGGGTTGTAGCCGCCGCCGCCCACCACCAGCAGCCGTGGCGCGAGCCGGCGCACGGCGGCGATCGCCTCCCAGTAGGCGTTGTTCGACAGCGACAGCCGGGCGAGCGGGTCTTCCTCCAGGCTGTCCGCGCCGGTCTGCACCAGGATGGCCTGCGGATCGCGGCGCGCGATCAGCGGCAGCACCGCAGCCCGCATCAAATATCGGTGCTCCGTATCGTTCAGCCCGCGTGGCACCGGGAAATTGCGCGCCGAGCCCCCTGCCCGGTCCTCCGCGGCACCAGTGAACGGCCAGCGTCCGGCCTCGTGGATGGAAATAGCCAGCACGCGCGGGTCGCCCGCGAAGGCATCCTGCACGCCGTCGCCGTGATGCGCGTCCAGATCGAGATAGACGAGGTTGGTCAGGCCGAGATCGAGCCAAGCGGTCAACGCCAGCACCGGGTCGTTGAGGTAGCAGAAGCCGCTCGCCCGGTCGGGCCGGCCGTGATGCGTGCCGCCGCCGGGGCAATGCACGATGCCGCCATCGGCCAGCAAACGCGCCGCCAGCATGGTGCCGCCGGCCGAGGTGGCGGGGCGGCGGTAGATCTCGGGAAACACCGGGTTGCTGTCGGCGCCGATGCGGAACTTTTCCCGGTCGTGCGCCGTCACCGCCTGCCGCGCCTCGGCGCGTTTCAGTGCCGCGAGATATTCCGGGTCGTGGAACCGGGTGATCTGCGCGTCGGTGGCCATCGGCGCCTCGATATAGCGGGACTCGTCCAGCCAGCCCATGGCGCGGATCAGGTCGGTGCAGGTGGAGACGCGCGGGATCGCCAGCGGATGGCCGGGGCCGTAAGTCGAGCGGCGGTAGATCTCGCTGCCGATATAGACGGGGCGCGGGCGCGGGTCCGGGGGCATTGAGCCGATATGCCGTCGCCGCGCCCGCGTGCAACCGCCGAAGCCGGGATACCATGCGAAATGCAACGCATCGGGCGAAAGCGGCTGGTACGCGGCGTGCAGTCATGCCGTGGGGGACACGACACACGAAGGACTCCGAGCCGATGTACGACACCGCGATTGCCATCCCCGACACCACGCTGCTCTCCGGCATTCAGCACACGGATTTCGAGGTGTGGTGCAAATGCGTCCGCCGCCTGCTCGGCTGGTCGGCGGGCGAGATGCGGGACTGGCCGGAGCTGTATGCTTCGGGCCACACGCCGCGCGACGCGGCGCGGCTTGCGGTTTACGGCGGCGGCCAGGGGGATTGAGCGACGCGGCTACGCCAGCCCGCCGAGGTGCAAGCGTTTGTTCGCGAGTGCCGCCGGCGCCGGCCGGTGGCTGACGATCAGCGCCCCCTGCCCGGTCCGCGCCAGCCGCGCGCCGAGCGCCGCGACGACGGCGGCCTCCGTGGCGGCATCCAGCCCCTCGGTGGGTTCGTCGAGCAGCAGCCAGGGGGCCGCGCGCAGATAGGCGCGCGCGAGGCCGAGGCGGCGGCGTTCGCCGCCCGACAGGCGTTCACCGCCCTGGCCGATCCAGGTATCCAGACCATCCGGCAGCTTTCGGACCTTCGCCGACAGCGCCGCTTCGTCCAGCACCGCCCATAGCGCCGCGTCCTCGGCGGCCGGATCGCCGAGCAGCAGGTTGTCGCGCACGGTGCCGCTGAGCATGGCGGCGTCCTGGGCGGCAAAGGCGAACAGGGCGCGGGCGGCGCCGG